>JBAXWO010000028.1:0-12609 GCA_037128375.1 bacterium | reverse complement strand
ATCCCGATGAAAACATCCGGCCGTTTCTGCAAGGCCTGTTACCGGACAATCCGGCTGTCATCGAGGCGTGGGGAAAACGGTTTCAGGTGTCGCCAAGGAATCCTTTCGATATCATCAAACATGTGGGTGAGGATTGTGCTGGTGCCCTCCAGTTTGTCCGTCCGGAGCGGTTGGATAAGATTCTGTCGGGAAAACTGGACTCACTCACACCGCTTACAGAAGAAGACTTGGCAAAGCGGATGCTTGATCTCACGTCGCAGTCACGCGCGATACCCATGCTCATTGAAGGCCGGTTCAGTTTGGCGGGTGCGCAAACGAAAGACGCGCTTCATCTCAAGGATAAGCAGTGGTTCGTCCCAGGCGGGCGAATTCCTTCCACCCACATTCTCAAGCCGCAATTGGAGGATTTCGAGGAGCATGCCTTGAACGAGCATTTCTGTCTCCAACTTGCCTCTAGAATCGGTTTACTAAGAGCCGAGAGCAGCGTGCTTGAAATCTCCGGTAAGAGAATCTTGTGCGTAAAACGGTATGACCGGACTGTGGATCCTTCAGGTTCCATCATGCGCTGGCATCAGGAAGACACCTGTCAGGCATTGGGCCGGTATCCCCATCAGAAATATCAGGCCGATGGGGGACCGTCTGCGGCTGACATCACGGGACTCCTCGACCGGTTTTCGGATAATCCATCCGAGGACATCGACAGATTCATCATGGCCCTTGCTTTCAATTGGGTCATTGCCGGTACTGACGGACATTCGAAGAACTATTCGCTCCTTCACTCTCCAGGCAGCTGCGTTCGCCTAGCGCCGTTGTATGATCTGGCTTCCTTTCTCCCATACCAGCGCGACCCCAAATCCAGAAAAGTGAAGCTGGCAGTGAAAATCGGTGGCACATACCGTCTGCACGAGATTGATCGGCACCACTGGGATAAATGGGCGGTGGAGGCAGGATTATTACCCGAGCGCATATCGGCACGGGTGGCCGTCCTTGTCCGACATGTCGTGGAGTCTTTGGAACCAACCCGCAAGGCTGTCGCTGAAATGAACGCTTCTCCATTTCTTGACAAATTGACACATGCGATTTCTGAGCGTGCTAAAAAGTGCGCGGAGGCCATGGGTTAGTCTCGGTCATGGCAGGATTGCTGTGCCCGACAACCGCCAACGGCCCGCAGTGTCTGTATGTCGCATTTCTTGAACAGGGCTTGGATGCGATCCGTCACATACAAGTACCCCTTCCGGCACCATCTTGACGCCGATATCTTCGGCTCCTTCAGTGCGCGAAAATGCCTGAGGCCGCAGCAAAAAACTGCAATTTTTCGCTTTCGTCTTGCCCGGGAATGGGGGGTGAGATACACTGGCATTAGGTCAAGGGGGTGGGTTATGATTGTCGCGATGAAGGACATGAATAGGTCGATTGCGGGGAAGTGGGGCGGTCTGATGGAGCGCCGCAAGGCTCGCGTTGCCGCTGTGCCGCAAAACCGCCGCCGTTTCCATCGTTTCAAGTGTTCCCTGCCTGTTGAGTTGCATCTCCAATCCCCTGGCAATCTCTCGATCGTTGGGGCTATCGCGAGGGATATCTCCTGTGGAGGAATGCGGGTGGAATGTCCCACCATTCCGGCCTTGATGAGTGCCTGCCATGTGGCGTTTCGAATTCCAGAGTGGGGGTCCTTCAAGACGGAGCGTAATCGTCTTGTACTGGCTCAGGCTCGTGTGCAGCACTGCGATCGGGCCAGTATGAGTTTCGGTCTAACCTTTGCCAGCCCTATCTAACAGGGCTTTCCCGCCCCGCCTTCAGTGCGGTGCGGCCTTCAGTCCGCAGGCCGGCGCGCCCCGGGTTTGGTGGCGGGCGTGTTTCTGTCGGTCTTCCCCTTCCGTTTTCCGTCTTCTCCGTGCCTATGGTCTGGTTTGATGCCAGCCGCGCTTTTTTCGGGAAGCAGGGAAAGGGTTACAGGTCCAAAATCGGAATCCGCACTCAGGGGGCCGTCCTGGAGCAGGGCAAGGTGTGCCTTGTCAACTTGGGCAAAAGACTGGGTCTCGGTCAGTTCAATCATGCCCACGCGGGGCGCGGGCGCTCCGAGCTTTTCTCCTAGCAGGGCGACAATGGCCCTGGGATTGGTTTTATTGAACCACCCGATGCTCAGTTGGACCCACTGACTGCCCCGGGGAGCGAGCCGCAGTGCGGGAATGGGTTCCCGGTTGGTCACTGGCTTGGGAGTCATCGGTCGCGGGTGCAGGGGCTTTGGTTCGGCATGGGCTTTGTGTGGAGGCGGTTCTCTGGGAACGGAAGGGGGCGGCCTGTGGATTTCCCTGGCGGGTGCCGGGATGGGGCGGCGAACCTCCCTGACGGGTTCCGGGGGCGCCGGTTTACTGACGGGGCGCGGCTCAGTGTCGCCACTCGCGCCGGTCGCCATCACAAAGAGTGAGGCGGCGATATCCGTTGATGAGAATCCTTCTTCCAGCAGACGGTCAACAAGCGGCATCTGGGCCGCAAAGGACGTGCCGCGGAGAATGGCCCGCACCTTCTCGATCAGGGCGTCCGTCCGCTTGCCTTCGACTTCGCCGTGGGTCGGCATTTTACCCCGAAGAATTCGTGTGCGGGTGAAGCGTTCGATGTAGGGCAGTTTATAGATATCCCGACCGGAGACGAAGGTGATGGCCACGCCCCGTTTGCCGGCGCGCCCGGTTCGTCCGATCCGGTGCACATAGTCCTCGGCGTCGTAGGGAATATCGTAGTTGATCACCACTTCCAGGTCGTCCACATCAATGCCGCGTGCGGCGACATCCGTGGCCACGAGGAACTCGAACTCGGCCTTCTTGAATTTATTCATCACGCGGGTGCGCTGGGCCTGGGGGATGCCGCCATGCAGGCGATCAGCCGAGAATCCCTGGGCGATCAGGGTGTCGGTAAGTTCATCCACCATGCGCTGCGTATTGCAGAAGATGATGCCCAGGCGGTAGGCGTGGTAATCGATCAGGCGCAGCAGGGCCGGAACTTTGTGGACGGTCTGGACCTCGTAAAACCATTGCTCGACGGCGGAGACCGTGACGGTTTTCTGTTCCATGCGGATGGTTTTGGGTTCACGAGAGTACCGCTTGATCAACTCGCGAATGGGGGGGGACATGGTCGCCGAGAAGAATACGGTCTGACGTTCCGATGGGGTCGCGTCGAGGATCTTGCCGATGTCATCCCGGAATCCCATATCGAGCATGCGATCCGATTCATCCAGCACCACCATTTTGACAGCGTTCAACTTCAGCGTGCCGCGGTCGAGATGGTCCAGGACCCGGCCCGGTGTTCCAATGACGATATGAACACCTTTCTTGAGTTCAAAAAGCTGGCGATCGTACGAGGCACCCCCGTAGATGGGCACGGCGTGAACCCCCCGTTTATGGAGTGAAAGCTTATGGACTTCCTCGGCCACCTGGGTGGCCAGTTCGCGGGTGGGGCAGAGGATCAGCACCTGTACGGTTCGGCTGGCGACCTCGATCTTCTCAATGGCCGGAATGGCGAAAGCCGCCGTTTTCCCCGATCCGGTCTGTGATTGGCCCACCACGTCATGTCCTTCGAGAATGACCGGGATGGCGGCGGCTTGAATGGGGGAAGGTTCCTCAAACCCGAGCGCCTCGACAGCCTTGAGAATGGCGGGTGAGAGGTGAAGGGCGGCGAAAGAAGGCTTTGACGGTGTATCCAGCTTGGTATCCATGCTCCCACGGTACTCTTTTCCATGAACGGGACGCGAGATTAATCTCCCTTTTGACTTTTGAAAGCGATTGAAACGCGCCTGGAGATGCGCTAGAGTACCGGCCGTCTGTGAAGTTGAGAAAGATTTCACGACCCTAACGATAGTACGATTGTCTTCGGGAACGGGTGCCCCGCGCGCAGCGGGTAGTCCCAACCGGCGGTTAAAGCCCGCGAGTCCCCGTCAAACGGGATTGACACGGTGAAATGCCGTGGCCGACAGTGATGGGGTGTGTGTTGTGACCCCTCAGTCTGGATGGGAGAAGGCAAGACCGGCGGTTCATTGTGCCGGCATAACATCCCGAAGACTATTCATCTTCGGGTTTTTTGTTGGCTAAGGAGGAACATTTGAGTACGAGCGCTAAAAAAAGCCAGCCGGTATTCGACTCGGTGGAGGAGGTTTTGGCCGCCCTGCGGAAAGGCCGGATGGTGGTTGTCACCGACGACGAGCACCGGGAGAACGAGGGCGACCTGATCATGGCGGCCGACGCCATTACCGATCAGTCCATCAACTTCATGGCCAGGCACGGGCGTGGACTGATTTGTGTGGCGATGACGCGGGAACGCCTCGAGCAGTTGGGCATCCGCAGCATGGCCAACCGGAGCGCCGGAGGCGATCATTTCGGAACGGCGTTTATGGAATCCGTTGACGCCCGGCAGGGCGTGACCACCGGCATCAGTGCCGCCGACCGCGCCGCCACCATCCGGACGCTGGTGGGGGACAAGGCGACGCGGCGTGATCTGGTCAGTCCCGGCCACATGTTCCCCCTGCAGGCCAGGGATGGCGGTGTGCTGACGCGGGCCGGGCATACTGAAGCGGCGGTCGATCTGGCTCGTCTGGCGGAACGCGCCCCCGCCGGCGTCATCTGCGAAATCCTGAGTGAGGACGGACGGATGGCGCGATTGCCTGAATTGAGGCGGTTTGCGACCCGGCACAAACTCAAGATGACGTCAATCGAGAGTCTGATCGCCTACCGGCGGAAGCGGGAGCGGCTGGTGGAATTCCTGCGCGTGGTGGATCTGCCGACGCGGTTTGGAATGTTCAAGCTCAATCTCTACCGGTCCCTGGCGGATAACGAGAACCATGTGGCCCTGGTGCTGGGGGATCCCCGGCGGGCGCGCGCACCGCTGGTAAGGGTGCACAGTGAATGCCTGACGGGCGATGTGTTCGGCTCATTGCGCTGTGACTGCGGCCTGCAGTTCGAAAAAGCCATGGAGATGGTGGCGGCTGAAGGGGTGGGCGTCGTCCTCTATATGCGGCAGGAGGGGCGCGGGATCGGGCTGGCCAATAAGATTCACGCCTACGAGTTGCAGGAACAGGGATTGGATACGGTGGAGGCGAACGTCCGGCTGGGATTTCGCGCCGATCTGCGCGACTACGGGACGGGCGCGCAGATTCTGGCCGACCTGGGACTCAGCCACATCCGGCTGCTGACCAACAACCCGCGTAAAGTGGTGGGGTTGGAGGCTTACGGTTTGCATATTGCCGAACGTGTGCCGCTGATCCTGCCGGCGACGGAACACAGCAAGCGTTATCTCGCAACGAAGAAGAAGAAGCTGGGCCATTGGTTGTAAGAGGAGAACATCATGAATACAAACGTAAAAGAGCTGTCCGGGGATCTGATCGGGAAGGGATTGAAAATCGGGATCGTGGTAAGTCGCTTCAACGATTTCTTCACCAAGGAATTGGTGGGCGGTTCGATTGATTGCCTGGTGCGCCACGGCGTGACGGACAAGGATATCGTGGTGGTATGGGTGCCGGGCGCAAACGAGCTTCCGATGGCCGCCCAGCGGCTGGCGGCCAAGGGCAAGGTGGACGCCCTTGTGGTTCTGGGGGTGGTCATTCATGGGGCCACGCCGCATGCCGATCTGATCAATGCGCAGGTATCCCGGTCGTTGGCGGGGATTGCTCTGGATAAGCAGGTGCCCGTGATCAATGCGGTGGTGTGCGCGGATACGATCGAACAGGCCATTGAGCGGTGCGGCACGAAGGCGGGTAACAAGGGCTGGAGTGGCGCTCTGGCGGCCATCGAGATGGCCAACCTTTACCGGCAGATGGGAGCTTAGTCGAATGGGTTCACGCCATGAAGCCCGGGAATGGGCCGTTCAACTGCTGTTTCAACTGGATTTCAACCCGGGGGACGCGGGCGTCGCGCTCGCGGCGTTCTGGGAGGAACGCAAGGCCAGCGCCAAGTCGCGACAATTTGTCGAGGATACGGTGCGCGGAGTTCTGGCCAACCAGAGCCGGATCGACGAGACGATCCAGAAGTGCGCGCAGAACTGGAGCCTGTCGCGAATGGCCGGAGTGGATCGAAATATCATCCGCCTGTCGGTCTACGAAATGCTGTGCTGCACGGATATTCCACATGTCGTCTCGATCAATGAGGCGGTGGACATTGCCAAGGCCCTGGGGGATGTGGGGTCGCCGCGGTTCGTCAACGGCGTCCTGGATCGCCTGCGGAAGGATCTGGCCGCGGCGGCGCCGAAGGCGAAAGCCGTTACGGGTGGAAAGACATGAAGTCCTGGTTGAACGCACTGGCTCGCACCCGTGACAAGATTGTGGGCGGGCTGGCCCGACTCGTTCCGGGACTGGCCAAGGCTGACCCTGCCGCATTGGAAGAATGGGAACGGGTCCTTATCCAGGCCGATATTTCGCCGAAACTCGTGGGCGAGTGGATCGAACGGCTGCGCCGCCACGCAGGCAGGGGCGATGTGCGCTCGGAAATCGAGGCGATGATGCGGGCGACGTTCCCTGCGACAGCGCCCTTTGCCTGGCGTTCCGGCGGGACGCCCCGTGTTGTGCTGATTACCGGGGTGAACGGGTCAGGGAAGACGACGACCGTGGCCAAGCTGGGTCATCTCATCAAAGGGGAGGGGTTGAAACCCCTGCTGGCCGCCGCCGATACATTTCGGGCGGCGGGCTCGCATCAATTGAAACTGTGGGCCGATCGTCTGGGCCTGGATGCCGTGGTGGGGGCGCATGGGGCGGATTCGGCTGCGGTAGCGTTTGACTCCGTGCAGGCGGGTCTCGCGCGGCGGGCGGATGTGGTCCTGATCGATACGGCGGGCCGCATGCACACGAAACAGCCGCTGATGGACGAGCTGCAGAAAGTGCGCCGGTCCGTGGCCAAGGCGATGCCCGGTGCTCCGCATGAGAGTTGGATCGTGCTCGATGCGACGCTGGGCAACAATGCCGTCGTTCAGGCTCGGATGTTCAAGGAATGTGTGGCGCTGACCGGCGTGGTGGTGGCCAAACTGGATGGGTCCTCCAAGGCCGGGTTCGTTTTTACGCTATGCCGGGAACTGGGGTTGCCCGTTCGTTTTGTCGGCCTCGGAGAGACGGCTGAGGATATTGTGCCTTTCGATTCCGAAGCATTCGTGAAGGGGTTCCTGGGGACGTAACATGCGGGCTGCGCAGGACGAGAAATGGATGCGGGAGGCGCTGCAATGGGCCCGGCGCGGCGAGGGACTGACGCGCCCCAATCCTCCTGTCGGCGCGGTGGTGGTCCGCCAGGGACGCGCGGTCGGCCGCGGCTTTCATCGTCGGGCCGGGGGGCCGCATGCCGAGGTGGTGGCGCTCCTGCAGGCTGGAGCCAAGGCGCGCGGCGCCACGTTGTATGTCACCCTTGAACCCTGTTGCACCTGGGGACGGACTCCTCCCTGTACGGAAGCGATTCTGGCCGCCGGCATCCGGCGGGTGGTGGTGGGAACCGTTGATCCCAATCCGCGCCACGCGGGCCGGGGGCTGCGTATTCTCAAGCGGGCCGGCGTGGAGGTCGTCCGGGGAGTCGCGGAGAGGGAGGCGAAATCCCTGCTGGCGCCCTTTGCCTCGACGATGACGAAGCGTCGGCCATTCCTCACCGTCAAGATGGCGGTTTCGCTGGATGGAAAGATTGCCGATGCCGACGGAAGGTCGAAATGGATCACGGGCCCGGCGGCGCGAAAGAGGGTGCAGGAACTGAGGCGACGCTGCGATGTCATCCTGATCGGGGCGACGACGGCCTGCCGGGATAATCCCTCGCTGTTGCCCAGACCGGCGGCGGGGCGGGCGCCGTTCCGGGTCATTCTCGATTCGAAGGGACGGTTGTCCTGCTCCAGTCGGGTGTTGAGCGATGAGGCCCGCAGCCGGACCATTGTGGCGACAACCAGGAAGTGCCCGGTGGCCCGTCGGGAGGCTTATGCCGCATGTGGGGCCCAGGTGTGGTGTTTGCCGTCGGCGGCCAACCGCGTATCCCTGAAGGCCCTGATGCGAAAACTGGGCGGTCTGGGAGTTTTGCACGTGCTGGTTGAGGGCGGCGGGGAACTGGCTGCGGCGTTGTTGCGGGAAGGCTGGGTGGATGAATGGGTCTGGTTTGTGGCGCCCCTGGTGATCGGAGCCGGAGGCGTTCCGGCGATCGGTGGAAAGGGCTGGCCGCTGGCCGGGGCGCCCCGATTAAAGGTGGTGGAGACGGGTCTGGTGGGCGGGGACGTGATGATGCGGGCGGTGAGCGGGAAGGGAGCACGCAAATGTTTACAGGTCTAGTCCAGAAGGTCGGGACCCTGACGGCGGTGAAAGCCCGGAGTGACGGCGCGAGCCTGGGGATCCGCCACGACGCCTGGGATTCCCCTTTGGCGGTGGGTGAAAGCGTTGCCGTACAGGGCGTCTGCCTGACGGTGACAACCGTCCTGGCCGCCGGGTTCACCTGTGATGTGCTGAAGGAGACCTTGGGTAAGACCAATCTCGGAGGCAAGCGGGTCGGCGCGGTCTTGAACCTGGAGCGTGCGCTGAAGGCGGACGAGCGCTTGGGCGGGCATATTGTCACCGGGCATGTCGACGGGCAGGGCGTGGTCAAATCGATGGTTCGGAGCGGGGCCGACTGGGTGCTGGAGGTGGGGTGTGCCGACCGACTGTTGTCTGGCATGGTCCCCAAGGGATCGGTGGCCGTTGACGGAGTGAGTCTGACCCTCGCGGAGTTGAGGCCGCAGTCTTTCACGGTTCACTTGATTCCGCATACGTGGCAACAAACGTCGCTACAGGGCCTGAAAGCCGGGCATAGTGTGAACCTGGAGACCGATGTCATCGGAAAATACGTGCAACGCTACCTGGAGAAGACGCATCCGGCACAAGGCGTGACGTTAGCAAGACTCCGCGAGGCGGGGTTCATGGCAGACTAGGATCAGTCCTTGCGTCAGATTCGTGGATCTACACGCCCATGCTTTGGGCGAGGGAACGGGCTTTTTCGGCGCCATCCACCAGACGCACCAGGGTGAGGGCGAACTCCATCGAGGTGCCGGGGCCCTGGCTGGTGACGAGATGGCCATCCACGACGACCCGGTCATCGAGACGCGGGGTGGCGGTAAGCGAGGCGGCGACGGCGGGATGACAGGTGACCCGTTTTCCCTGGAGAATGCCGGCGGCCTGAAGCGTCAGGGGCGCGGCGCAAATGGCTCCGATCCATTTTTCAGCCCGGCTGAACTCGCGGATGGTTTCCAGAAAACGCGGCTCCTTCAGAAGACGTTCCACGCCGGGGCCGCCGCCGGGAATCATCAGCACATCAAATTCGGAGGGATCAAGGTTCGCCCAGGGCTGATCCGGAACCAGGCGAACCCCGCGGGAGGCGGTCACCACCCCGTCATCGATACCCGCCGTAACCACCTTCCACTGGGCACGGCGAAGGACGTCAATCATGATGACGGCTTCCATTTCCTCGACGCCATTGGCCAGCGGGATAAGTACGTTGGGCATGGGGATCTTTTCCGAAGTCAATCCCGGCTTCTGCCGCCCAGCAGCCCTGCGCGGTAGAGATAGTAGAGCAAGGTGAGAAGCGCGGTGAGGGCGGAGGCGACGTAGGTCAGGAAGGCGGCATTGAGCACCTTGCCGGCATCCTCCTGCTCCTGATAGGTCACGATGCCCGCCATCACCATCAGCCGCCGGGCGCGTGCGCTGGCGTCCCACTCCACCGGCAGGGTGACGAGCGAGAAGGCCACGGTCACCGAAAAGAGCAGGACGCCCACCATGAGCAGAGCGGGGTGGTGCATGAACGAGCCCAGCATGATGAAGATATACGAGCCGTACGAGCCGAACTGGGTGGCGGGCACGAGGGCGGAGCGCATCCCCAACCAGGCATAGCCGGTGGAGTGTTGCAGGGCATGGCCAGCCTCATGGCAGGCCACGCCGATGGCGGCGAGCGAGTCGGAGCCGTAGACGGACGGCGACAGCCGGAGGGTGCGGGACGACGGGTCATAATGGTCGCTCAACATGCCGCCAATCTGTTCGATGGTCACGTTTTGCAGGCCCTGCTGATCCAGCAGACGGCGGGCGGCCTCCGCTCCCGTGAGGTGGGTGGCGGAAGCGATTTGGGAATATTTGCTGAAGGTCGTCTTCACCTTGATGGTGGCGATGAGGGCCAGGATCATGCCCGGCCCGATGAAAAGAAAATACATGGGATCGAAAAACATAATGATTCCTCCTCTATTCGGCGATTACTTCACACTCTGGCAAACGGTAATAACGGCGACGCCGACGATGTCGTCGGTGGTGCACCCCCGGGATAGATCGTTCACGGGTTTCGCCAGACCCTGCATGATGGGGCCGTAGGCCTTGGCATGGGCCAGACGTTCCGTGATCTTGTAGCAGATGTTGCCGGACTGCAGGTCTGGAAAAATCAGGATATTCGCGGCACCCTTGAGCGGGCTATCGGGGCACTTAATGGCGGCGACGGACGGCACGATCGCCGCATCCAGCTGGAGTTCGCCGTCAACGACGGCGTCGAGGTTGAGGTCCGCCACCCGGGTCCGGGTAAGTGCGGAGGCTTTTACCATCTTCTCCACAAGTGGGTGCTTGGTGCTTCCGCGGGTGGAAAACGACAGAAACGCGAGGCGGGCCTGCCCGCCCACCAGGGCGTGATAGGAGTGGATGGTGGAGACGGCGATATCCACCAGCTGCTCGGCTGTCGGGTTGGGATTTACGCCGGAATCGGCAAAGAACAGAATGTCGTTGCCCGCAAGGGTGGGCGTGGCTAGTTCCATGACGAAGAAACTGCTGCCGGCGGCAATGCCGGGCGCAGTGCCGACACAGTGGAAAGCGGTCCTGACCATGTCCGGTGTGGAGGCGATGCTGCCGGCCACGAGTCCGTCGGCCAATCCCTCGCGCACCATCATGTCACCGAAATACAGCCGGTCAGTCATCAGCTTGCGGGCTTGATCGAGCGTCACGCCCTTGTGCTTGCGGAAGTCAGAAAAGGCCTGGGCTAAACGGTCAACATCGGGGGAGTTGAGGTAGTCCAAGATCGTCACGGGCAGGTTGGCGAAAGAGACGCCAGTCATGGATCGCCCGGCCTCCTCAGGTGTCGCCAGGACGATGACTCTGGCGGCGATGCCGGCCTCGGCGATTCGGGCGGCGGCTTGCATGACGCGCGGGTCATGACCCTCGGCCAGGACCAGGGTGCGGCGGGCGGCACGGGCTTTCGGGATCAGGGTATCAAGCAGGGACATGACGCATCTTCCTTTCGTTATCTCAATGGGGTTGAAGGGGGGATTTCGCCGCAGGGGCGGGAATGACCTTGCAGGGAACGGTCAGAAGGCGGACGGTTTCGCGGGCGATCATCAGTTCCTCGTTGGTCGGCATGACGATGGCCTTGAGTTTGCTTTCCGGGGTGCTGATGATGGCGGGGTGCCCGGCGACCTGGTTGTTTTTGGATTCATCCAGGAAGCAGCCCAGACAGGCGAGTTTCCTGACGGTCCGCTCGCGGATATAGGCGCTGTTCTCCCCGATGCCGCCGGTGAAAACCACGGCCTCGGCGCCTTCCAGAATGGTGTAGTAGGAGCCGATATACGAGACCAGGCGGTGGATGAACATGCGGATGGCGCGCTGGGCCTGCATGTTGCCACCCTCCGCCGCGGCGATGTTGTCGCGCATATCGCCGCTGCCGATGCCAGAGACGCCCAGCAGTCCGCTGCCCTTGTTGAGCAGGCGGTCGATGTCGTCGGCCGACATGCCGCGCCGGACGAGGTAGAGCACCACGGCGGGATCAATGTCGCCGCAGCGTGTGCCCATGACCAGGCCGTTGAGCGGGGTCATTCCCATGCTGGTGTCGAGAACGTTGCCGCGGTCCACGGCGGTGATGCTGGCGCCGTTGCCCATATGGGCGGTGATCAGTTTGAGTTCGCCGAGCGGTTTGCCGAGCAGGTCGGCGGTGGCATAGGAGACAAACTTGTGCGAGGTGCCGTGGAATCCGTATTTCCGGATGCCGTACTTCTCGTAGTAGTCGTAGGGGATGGCGTAGAGGTAGGAGGAGGCGGGCATGGAGTGATGAAACGCGGTGTCAAAAACGGCGACGTTAGGGATGTTCTTGAACGCGCGTTCGCAGGCGTCGATGCCGCCTAGGTTGGGGGGGTTATGCAGCGGGGCCAGGGTGATGCATTCGCGGATGTTGTTCTTGACCTCGCTCGTGACCACGACCGAGTCGTGGAAATTCTCACCGCCATGCACCACGCGATGTCCGATGGCTTCCACCTCGGCGAGACTGGTCAACACCCCTGTCGCGGGATCCGCAAGTTTGGCGCAGACCAGTTGGAGCGCTTCGTCGTGGTTCGTGACGATCGCCTCTTCCTTGACGGCCTTGTCCTGGTTGCGTTCGTACTTGAGGAAGGGGGCATTCAGACCGATCCGCTCGACAATGCCGCGGGCAAGGACGGTTTCCCTATCCATGCGGTACATGGTGAACTTGAGCGAGGAGCTTCCGGCATTGACGACAAGGACATTTGACGGAGAGCGGCGCTCGACAACAGAACTATTCATGATCCCACCCTATCATTCTGCTCAGGGGGGATTCAAGCAGTTCTGGTCATGACCCCACCCGCTCGGAAAAGTCGGTCAGGACGTTCATGTAG
>JBAXWO010000279.1:0-4243 GCA_037128375.1 bacterium | reverse complement strand
CTTCATGCCGCCGGAGAGTTTGCCCGCCAGCCGGTCGGGGAACGGTCCCAGTCCGGTCATGGTCATCAGGTCCGCGTAGCGCACGGGGCGATCCGCGACGGGTATCCCCTGAAGGTCGGCGTACAAATCCAGGTTCTCCCGGACGGTAAGATCCTCGTATAGCCCGAAGCGTTGCGGCATATAACCCAGCGAGCGCTGCACGCGCAGGGGATTCTTGATGACGTCGATTCCGAGGACGGAGATAAGGCCCTCGTCGGGCAGGAGCAGGCCCGCGATCAGGCGCATGAGCGTGGTCTTGCCCGCTCCGTCAGGCCCGATCAGTCCGGTAACCGTTCCCTGTCGGAGGTGAAGGCTGATCCGATGGAGCGCCTGGGTGCTCCGGGGCCCGGAACGGAACCGTTTAGAGACACCTTCGACCGCGAGGAGCGTCGCCTCACCGGCTGGGGTATCCGCCTGGTGGACCATGGCTTAGTGCTCCCGTGTCGGAACGGTTACCGTGGCCGGCATACCGAGTTTCAGCTCGTTATCCGGGTTCGGCACGAATACCCGGACTTGATAAACAAGGCGGGCGCGTAGATCGGTCGTTTCGATTTGCTTCGGCGTAAATTCGGCGGTGGGGGAGATGTACCCGATCCAGCCCGGATAAGTCTTACCCGGGAAGCTGTCCGTGGTGACCGTGGCCGACATTCCCGGCGTGAGTTTGCCGAGATCGGGTTCGGGCACATAGGTGCGTACCCAGACCGGGTCGGTCAACGCGAGGGTGAAGACGGGGGTTTTGGGGAAAGCCATATCGCCGATTTCCAGGATCCGGTTCTCGATGATGCCGTTGGTGGGGGCATAAAGTTTGGTGTCGGCCAGTTCCTGGCGGGTCAGGGTGAGCGTGGCTTGGGCGGCCTGAAGCTGGGCTTGTGCGGCGGCGATATCCTCCTGCCGGGGCCCCAGAACGACCACCTCGGCGACCTTCTGAAGGGCGGTGAGGTTGGCCTGTGCGGTGTCCACCGCCGTCGAGGCTTCGTCGATCAATTGTTGGGACACATATTGGTTGGCGGTCAGTTTTTCGATTCGGGCCTTCCGTTGTTCGGTATCCTTCAGCGCCGCCCCGGCGGCGGCAACCCGGGCTTTTGCCTCGGCAATTTCCTCGGGTCGGCTTCCGGCGACGAGTCGTGACACCACGGCCTGCTGGGCGGCCCATTGCGCCTCAGTCCGTGCGGCGGCGGCCCGGTAGCGGGAGGGGTCGATCTCTGCCAGTAACTGGCCGGCCACGACGCGGTCGCCCTCCTTCGCCAGGAGGCAGGCAATACGGCCGGTATCGTGGAAGGAAAGTTGGACTTGCCGGATGTCCACATTCCCAAAGAAACGCAACTCACCGTTATTCGTATTCGTGCGGCTGAGATGGAGACAGAGCGCACCGGCGGCGAGTGCGAGCACAAGGATGAGTCCCCATGCTTTCTTGCTGGATCGTTTCACGCAACAAGCTGTAGCCGAACGTGATCCTTCTGTAAAGCCCCATGATCCGGCCTTTTGCATGGGCGTTGACAGGGCGACACGGGCATGATCCTATGCGCAGGTGTGTTTCGGGGGGGGCAAGGCTGGCAACGTGCGAGGGGTGTTAAACTATGCAGGAACATGAAGGGAAGCCCGTTACGGCGCTGGTGCTTTTGTCTGGCGGCTTGGACAGCCGTCTGGCGGTATGCGTTTTGAAGGCGCAGGGAATCCGGGTCACGGGTCTTACGTTTGAAAGCCCTTTTTTCAGTGCCGCGCGAGGGCGGGAAGCGGCCTCCCAGTTGGACATTTCGCATATCGTCGAGGACTACACGGACACGTTACTGGGGATACTCGAGCATCCGCGACATGGGTTCGGAGCCTGCATCAATCCCTGCATTGACTGCCATGCGGCCATGTTGAAGTGTGCGGGGCAGCGGATGGAGCGTGACGGATTCAATCTGGTGGCAACCGGCGAGGTGTTGAATCAGAGACCCATGTCTCAGACGCGCCGAAACCTGGAGGTGGTGGCTTCGGAGTCGGGCTATAAGGATTGGATTTTACGGCCCCTCAGCGCCAGGTTACTTCCCGAGACCGAACCCGAAAGGCGGGGCTGGGTGGACAGGAACCGGTTGCTTGATCTTAGCGGGCGCAGCCGTAAACCCCAAACACGGCTGGCGGAGGAGTATGGGGTTACCGGTTATCCCAATTCGGCGGGTGGATGCCGCCTGACCGAGCCGAACTACGCGGTGAGATTGTGGGATCTGCGTTCCCATCGGCAACTCAGGGATGCTCGCGCCATCCAACTGCTGCGGATGGGCCGCCACTTTCGCTTGAGCCCGGGCGTCAAGGTTGTGATCGGGCGTGATGCGGCGGAGAATGAGGCGATTGAGGCGCTGGCACGGCCGGAGGATATACTGTTCCGGTTTGAGACCATTCCGGGCCCTTCGGCGCTGATGATCGGGCTGCCGGGCGAGGGGGAACTCCAGTTGGCCGCCGCGCTCTGTGCCCGTTACAGCGATGCCACGCCGGGACAGGAGGTGGACATCGTTATCACGTCCGCATCAGGCACGAGCCTGCAGAAAGCAGTCGGGGCGGCCGAGGCGGATGTCGAGCGGTGGCGAATCAAGTAATCACGGGGCGGATTTCTTTCGCGGCGGGAGGCTGTTGCCCGCCGGGATAAAGACAACGATTGAGGCGGTTTCCGTGGTGCGGGCCGAGTCCCAGTCCAGGCGCACCCGTGCGGCGCGGGGAAAAGGCCGGTTCAGGCGCGCTGGCCATTGGTTCGTCCAACCGGAGCCCTCCATGACCTGCACCTCGAAACGATGAACTCCTTTCAGGATGACCGTGGACTCCGGGGGAGCAAGCGCTTCGGCGCCCCACAGGGTCAGCGATTCCCGCAGGAGTGACTCCCGCCCGCCGGTATCGCCGTCGGGCTGCAATGAGTAGCGGATCCGTTTTACCTCCATTCGGGAGAAATCGACGGTGTCCCGGGGCAGGCTTCCTCCGCATAGGGCCAGCGTCGACTCAGGGGGTATGTCGCCGTCACCCACAGTTGTCTGGAGTTCGAAAACGGGCGTGTTGCTGAAGGAGACCTGAGAGCAGGAGACCAGATCGTGACGCAGACTGTCCAATGCGAAGGCGGCATTATCAAGACGCGTGTCGATCTGGCGTCGCAGGGAAGCCGAGAGGGTCAGGTAGACGGAGAGGGCGACCCCTACAATGATGGTGGAGACGGAGACGGCGATGAGAATTTCGATCAGCGTCATGCCCGGCGGTCCACTCTGTCTGGAGACGTCACGGGACATGACTGGAGAAATGATCAGCGGTTCCCGAAAAGGGTCATAACGAAATAGACCAGCGCGCCCAGTACGACCAGGATCAATACGACGGTCGCGATGGTCCACGGCTTATGGCTATCGCGGCGGGATCCGAAAGGCGAGGCTGTCCTGAAAGTGGACGGAACAAGCGTGGGTTCGGAGGAAACTTCCTCAATCCTGGCCGTGTCATGACTGACTGTGGCCGAGACGTCAACATCCTGGCCGTCAAACATCAATTCGAGAGAGCCGATTTGGATAATGTCCTTGGGGCGTAGTGGAGCCCGGGTGACGGGCGCGCCATTCAACCGGGTGCCATTGGTTGAGCCGAGATCGGCAAGAAAGTACTTTCGTTCATCACGGGTGATACTGCAGTGGTGGTCGGAGACGGATGGATCGTCAAGCGCCACCAGATTCTGGGAGTTCCGGCCGATGAGTATCTCATCCCGATCGAGGTCGAATTTCTGACCCTTCACCGTGCTAGACATTCCAATCAGAACAGCCATTGCGAGATCCTTTCCGTTCTGTAAAGCGCCCTCATACTGGCAAGATTGGGGGTGGCTGTCAACAAGCCCTGCGTCCGGCGTGGGAATCGGGGTTGCCGCTTTGCTGCTTGAACAGGGGCGAGAGCCCCTGTTACCTTTCAAAAAAGGAATCAACATAACCAGACGGGGAGGACGATGAAGATACAGGCAATGGCGAAGCGGATGTTATGGGCGGTTGTGGTGATGAGTGTAGCCCGTGGGGGGCTGGCGGCTCCGGCGAAGGCATTGCCGGAATCCAGTTCGGCGGATGGTGTGGGGCTTACGGCCAAGGTGGGTACCCTGGGTCTGGGCGCCGAGGTCACGCTCGGGCTCAATGACTATGTCGGGGTGCGGTTGGGGGGTAACGAGTTCAACTACAGCGAAAGCAGGAGCGGAGAGGACGGAACCGTCTACGGGGAT
>JBAXWO010000278.1:0-4247 GCA_037128375.1 bacterium | reverse complement strand
ACATCGAACAACACGACAAGAATGTCGAATTGGTAGCCATGCAGTGGGCGCAGGCTTTCGAGGAATCCGCCGGGGCAAAGGTCCTGGACGTTCATACGCCCGATCTCGCCCGCCGCGCCGGTTTGCCCGACAATCCGGGGTTCGATCTGCTTGCCATCCGGCCCGGCAACGAAAAGCGATCCATCGAGGTCAAGGGCCGCGCCACCACCGGCGACATCGAGGTGTCCGCCAACGAGTGGGCCAAGGCGTGCAACATGCGCCAGGACTACTGGCTCTATGCCGTCAACAACTGCGCCACGCCCAACCCGCGTCTTGCTCGCGTCCAAGACCCGTTCGGGAACCTGCTGGCGAAAGCCAAGGGGAGTGTGCTGATCAGCGCCAAGGATGTGGCAGAGGCGAGCAAGGAGGAAGCATGAACCTTGTGAAACAGTGTGCGAATAGTATTCTTGGAATCCAATCTCGGAGGACCCGGCATGACTGATATGGAACTCGAACAATTGTTGACAGACATCGAGTCGGATCGCGCAGAGCGCAAGGAAGCGCCGACGGATCCCGATAGGATCAGGCAAGCCATCTGCGCTTTTGCAAACGACTTACCGGGACATGGTCGCGAAGGAGTGCTGTTCGTAGGAGCAGATGACAGCGGCAGACCTGTCGGCCTGCCCATTACCGACCAGTTGCTCCAGAATCTGGCTTCGATGCGCGGCGACGGCAATATCTTACCGTTCCCTTCCCTCGATGTGCAGAAACGACGCCTGGGGAATCAGGACGTTGCCGTTGTGGTCGTTCATCCCTCCGATTCCCCTCCCGTGCGATTCAAAGGCGTTGTGTGGATTCGCTCGGGGCCCCGCCGAGGTATCGCAAATCCCGACGACGAGCGTCGACTCAACGAGAAACGCAGATTTCGGGATCTGCCGCATGATATCCGCCCCGTTGCGTCGGCAAACGTTGGCGTTCTCGATGAACTCCTGTTCCGTCGAACCTATCTTCCGTCCGCCATCGATGCCGAAGTTCTTGATCAAAACCATCGTCCACTTGAGCACCAACTCGTAGCCACCAAGTTTGCCCACCCTGGTCCTCCAGTGTGTGCAACGGTGCTGGGGATCCTTGCCGTTGGTAAGGCGCCTGCAGACTGGATTCCCTGCGCGTATGTGCAGTTTCTGCGCATCGCTGGCACCGCCTTGGGTGATCCTGTGAGAAACCAGCGAGAGGTGCGGGGGGCGCTCCCCGATCTTTTGAAGGAGCTCGATGAGATCATTCGGGATAACATCCAGGCTCCCGCAGACTTTACCTCGGGACCGATTGAAGTGCGGACACCAGACTACCCAATCGTTGCCTTGCAGCAGATCGTACGCAACGCAGTGCTCCATAGAGCGTACGAGAATACCAATGCGCCGGTTCGCTTGTATTGGTTCGACGACCGCGTCGAGATTTACAATCCAGGCGGCCCCTTCGGGCAGGTCACAAAACAGAATTTTGGCCAACCGGGTGCCTACGACTATCGCAACCCTAATCTGGCGGCGGTCATGAAGGAACTCGGCTATGTGCAGCGATTTGGTTATGGAATTACGATGGCCCGGCAGGAAATGGCTAAGAACGGCAATCCCGATCCCGAATTCCAAATCGAGGACGGCCATGTTGCCGTCATACTGAGGAGGCGTCCATGAATATTCCCGTCATTGCGTTTTTCAATAATAAAGGTGGCGTCGGCAAGACCACGATGGTCTATCATCTCTCATGGATGTTTGCCGACCGGGGGTTGCGTGTCATTGCCGCCGATCTCGATCCCCAGAGTAATCTCACCGCCGCATTTCTTGACGAGGAACGTCTCGAGCAGGTCATGCCCCAGGTGGATGGCCATCCGCAAACGATTTTTGGCGCATTGCAGCCTCTCAAGCGAGGCGTAGGCGATATTGCCGACGCTTATGTTGAGATTGTTTCGGATCGACTCGGTTTGATCCTCGGCGATATGGCATTGTCAACATTTGAGGATCAACTTTCCGAAGTTTGGCCCAAGTGCATGGATCGTGATGAGCGTTCCTTCCGCGTCATGTCCGCCTTCTATCGGATCGTTCAGAATGCAGCAGAAAAACACGGGGCTGACGTCATTCTGATCGACCTTGGCCCCAATCTCGGCGCCATCAATCGCGCGGCATTGATCGCTTCTGATTTCGTGGTCATTCCGCTCGGTCCTGACCTCTTTTCCCTTCAAGGGCTTCAGAACCTAGGCCCCGCCTTACGCCGTTGGCGAGAGGAGTGGAAAGAACGACTAGCGAAGAACCCCGTTCCGAGTATTGTGCTGCCGCTCGGAACCATAAAGCCCATTGGCTACATGGTTCTGCGACATTCGATCCGCCTTGATCGACCTGTAAAGGCGTTCGAACGATGGATCGCCCGTATCCCCTCCACGTATGCCGAATCGGTGCTTGAGCAAAACGCTGTAAGCAATGTGACAATCGATGACGATCCCAATTGTATTGCAAAGCTCAAGGACTATCGCAGCCTCATGCCGTTGGCGCAGGAAGCCCGTAAACCCATGTTTTTCCTTAAGCCTGCCGACGGAGCGCTCGGAGCCCACAGTTATGCCGTTACTGAGGCATACAAGGATTTCAAGAATGTTGCGGTCAGCATTGTAGCTAATGCTGGGCTAAAGGCTCTTTCATGACCGACCACCCGCGCCTCATCGAACATGCCTTCCCGCTGAAGCAGGCTTCGCTGGACTCGGTCCATGAGAAGAACGTGCGGCACGGGCATATTTCCACGCTTCACATCTGGCCCGCGCGGCGACCGCTGGCGGCGTGTCGGGCGGCGCTCATCGCCACACTTCTGCCAGACCCCGGAACGCCGGAGGGACGGAATGCGTTGTGCGAGAAGATCGGCGGCAAGCTGGTCAAGAAGATCGAACGCAAGAAGATGCCCGACGGCAGCATCGTCGAGCGCGAGAAGGAAGAGACCGAGGGCGGCATCCTGCACTGGGGCCGGGAGACAGAGAACAAGGCCGACTTGGACTGGTTCCGGGCGGAGATCAAGAAGGCGTATGGCGGACGCGCACCAAAAGTGCTCGATCCGTTCGCTGGCGGCGGCGCGATTCCGCTTGAAGCCATGCGTCTGGGCTGCGAGGCAACGGCCGTGGACATCAACCCGGTCGCGTGGTTCATCCTGAAATGCACTTTGGAATACCCTCAGAAGTTGGCCGGGAAGACCCACCCCCTGCCGGACTTCATCCTCGAGAACGAGCAGTTCATGAACGCCTTCTACAAGGCGCACCCGTATCTGGTCGGCCGGACCAAGAAGACGAAGAAGCAGGCCGCCGCCGAAGACGGCATGTTCCCCATGATGGTGAAGGAGGACTCCGGCCGCGCTCCTAAGGCTGATCTGGCGTGGCACGTCCGGGCATGGGGCCAGTGGGTGCTGGAACGCGCCCGACGGGAGTTGGCCCAGTTCTATCCCACCTATGCCGAGTTCGAGACCCTGAAACTGACCGCAAAGGATGTGGGTTCCGCAAAGCTCTATGAGAAGCGGCCCATGCAACTCGTGCCGCTCAAGGATGACGGCACACCGGACATCGATGCACTGAACAAGGAGTTCAGCCCGGAATACCTCGCCGACAAGAAGAACCCCCGGTGGGTGGCCAAACCGACCGTGGCTTATCTCTGGGCGCGAACGGTGAAATGTAAGAACTGCCGGGCGGACATCCCATTGCTCCGCACTACATGGCTTTCCAAAGAGCCAGGCCACAGAAATCGTTTAGCCATTGTCCCTTGTCTCGACAATTCGGGTGTCGATTTCCAATTGGAGACGAACGTTCCCCAACAAGGGGGCAATAACGCTGCAAAACGTGAACACGATAAGCGGATCGGCCAAGGGACAACCACACGTTCAGGAGCACGATGCCCATGCTGCAACACGATAACCACAACGGATGACATTCAACAGTCAGGAATAGCAGGTCGGACTGGGGAGCGAATGGTGGCCCTCGTCGTGGAGCGACAAGGTGCGAAGGGGTTTCGGGTTCCCCAAGTTGCGGACACGGAGGCATACGTTCTTGCGACAAATTCATTGAAAGAGATTGTGGCTCGCGATTTCATTGGACCGCTAACTGAACCGATTGACTCGCGCCGGCCCTCTCCAAACTCTCGTGGCCTTTCCGGCCTCACGAGGTATGGCATTACGACATTTGATCAGGTCTTTAACAAGAGGCAGCAATGTGCGCTTTTTGTCTTATCAGCACTTGTGCGGGATCTCCC
>JBAXWO010000277.1:0-4251 GCA_037128375.1 bacterium | reverse complement strand
TTATCGGCCCACTGATGGGTCTGAGGCCACTTGCCTTGCACGAAAGAGACTTCGGCCATGGCGGAGAAGGCGGCCGATTGGTGTTTCCGCGCGCTGCCGGCGGCCACGCCTTCAAAAACCTTCTCCGCATCAGGGGCCCGGTTTAGTTTCATCAGGCACTGACCGCGCATGAGCGCCAGTTGCTCCGGCTCGCCCGCCTTGCCCGTGCGCCCGAGTTCGGCCAGGATCGGTTCGGCCTCGGCGTATTTGGCCGCCCCGAAATAGCTCAACGCCAGACCGAAACGCGCCAGGTCCGCCTTCGCGTGGGCAGGATTCTGTTTCAGGAACGAGTCGTATTCCAGTATCGCCAAAACGTACAACTTCTTGTTGTAAAGTGCGTTGGCGCTGTAATACCGGTCCAAGGCGGGATCAAGAGCGGTCGCCGAGGTGGCGGCCTGCTGACACCATGCCGTGCCGACGGTAAGTCCAATCGCCATAACAACTGCAAATCTCCTGCTGAGAACCATAGGCTACCCCTTTTCTTTAGTGGCAGAACATATATCCGCAGATGTCGTGCCAAGCAGCTCGCCGGGACACAACGATGAGAGAGTTTCAATCGTTAATCCATTGCGTGACAGACTGTTGTGAGTGTCTGCGTTCCGTCAGTCCAGGAGTTCCCCGGGGGCAACTGGCTTACGTCCCCCTCAATAGAGCACGTTCGTATACACCGACCTCCAAGGACTGCTTTCTTCCGTATGCAGGAGACCCCGCCATTTGCGTGACACCATCGGTTCACTTTTCCCGGAGAGGTGATTCGGCTCCAGCCTGGATATCGCCGGCTTCCTTCAGGAAAGCTTCGAAGGTCCATGTCCAGTAGTCGAACCGGGCCAGGGCAACCGGGTCGTCCTTCATCTCCTCGCGCGCCTGGCGCCACAACTTCTCCATCTCGGCGACCACCTCCGCCGGCCAGGTCTCGCGGAAGATCGCGGGAGCCAGACGGCCGGCGCATTGGTCACAACCGGCAATACCGCCCCCGTGCTCAACCGGACCGCCTCGACCAGTTCGTCCACGAGCCTTTTTTTAACGTGACCGAGGGTGCCGCATCGGCCACGTATACGACAGCGCAAGGCGCCCCCTTGCGGACCAGTTTTACCGGCGCATGTCTCGATGGCTTAAGCATCTTGACCGGCATCAGGTCCGGCGCCCGTGGCAGGTCGCCTGCCAGCGTCGTCGACACCGCGATCATAAGCAGTCCAAGAGCGCGGCTGAAGCCCCATCCGGAAGGGTTGACCTGAATCATCTTCATGTGGAGGCCCTCCAATAAGCTTCCGTGACGGCGAGGGTACCGGATGATGGCGGCCGGAACAATCATGATCACACGCCCGTCTCACCTTGTAATTGCCTTGCCCCGCCGCATCGGATAGGATTCCAGATTCAACAAGAGGACATGACATGACCGCAAAAAATACAGCCGCACTATCGAAGAAAATGGCCAAACCCAAGGCGCACACCGCCCCTCTGGATGATATGCGCCAGTATCGCACCCTGGAGACCGTTGAGGCTCTAAAGCTCAGTTTTGAAAACCATCTGCGTTACACGCTGGCCCGCGATCAGTATTCCGCCACGGATCACGACCGCTATTTTGCCTTGGCCATGTCCGTCCGCGACCGGCTCGTCGGCCGCTGGATCCAGACCAACCAGACCTATGTGGCCCGCAACGTCAAGCGCGTCTATTATTTGTCGTTGGAATACCTGATCGGCCGGGCCATGGGCAATAACGTCATCAACCTGGGAATCGACCAGATCGTTTCGAAAGCCATGGCAGAACTCGGCCTGGACTGGAATTACCTGCGCGATCTGGAGCGCGACGCCGCGCTAGGGAATGGCGGCCTCGGCCGCCTCGCCGCATGTTTTCTGGACTCCCTGGCTACGCACGAATTGCCCGGCTACGGCTACGGCATCCGCTATGACTACGGCATCTTCCGCCAGGCCATTCGCGATGGGCAGCAACTCGAGGAGCCGGACAACTGGCTGCGCGACGGCAACCCCTGGGAAATCGAGCGTCCCGAGTACCAGTTCCCCGTCTATTTCGGCGGCGAGGTCAAGGATGAGCGCGACGAGCAGGGCCGGTTTGTCTCGCGCTGGATCAACCGCGACACGGTGATGGGCGTCCCTTTTGATTTCCCGGTCGCCGGTTACGGTAACAATACCGTCAACAACCTGCGCCTGTGGACCGCCAAGGCGTCGGAAGAATTCGACCTGTCCTTCTTCAACAACGGCGATTACATCCGCGCCTACGAGCAGAAGATCCTGCGGGAGAACATCACCAAGATCCTCTACCCGAACGACCGGATCGAACAGGGCCGCGAACTGCGCTTCAAGCAGCAGTATTTCTTCACCAGTTGCTCCCTTCAGGACATCCTGCGCCGGTTCAAGGCTTCCAACATGGATTTCCGGGTCTTGCCCGACAAGGTGGCCATTCAATTGAACGACACCCACCCGTCACTGGCCATTGCCGAGATGATGCGCCTGCTGATCGATGTCCACGACCTGCAATGGGATCTCGCCTGGGAAATCACCACGCATGTCTTCGGTTACACGAACCATACCATCATGCCTGAGGCCCTGGAGAAGTGGCCCGTTCGCCTTTTCGAGGATTTGCTGCCTCGGCACCTGACCATCATCTACGAGATCAACCGCCGGTTCCTGCGCACGGTCATGAACAAGTTCCCCGACGACCATGAGCGCCTGCGGCGGATGTCGCTCGTCGAGGAGGGCCCGGACAAGCAGGTCCGCATGGCCAATCTGGCCGTCGTCGGCAGTCATAGCGTCAACGGGGTCGCCGCCCTGCATTCGGAATTGATCAAGGAGACGCTCTTCCGCGACTTCCATGATCTCTGGCCGTCAAAATTCAACAACAAAACCAACGGGATCACCCAGCGCCGCTGGCTGCTGAAGAGCAATCCCGCCCTGGCCGCCCTGATCACCAAGAAAATCGGGGACGGCTGGATCAAGGACCTCTTCCAGCTCAAGAAGCTTGATCGCAGCCTGAACGACGCCGACTTCAAAGCCCGCATGCGCCAGATCAAGCTCGAGAACAAAACACGCCTGGCCGACTACATCCGCGTGACGAACGGGATCGAGGTGGATCCGCACTCGCTCTTCGACGTGCAGGTCAAGCGCATGCACGAATACAAGCGCCAACTTCTAAACGTGCTGCACATCCTCCACCGGTACTGCCGGATCAAGGAGAATCCCGGCATCGAGCTCCAGGCCCGCACCTTTATCTTCGGCGGCAAGGCGGCCCCGGGTTACGCCATGGCCAAACTGATCATCAAACTGATCAACGATGTGGCCGGCGTGGTCAACGACGATCCGGACGTGCGCGGACGCATGAAGGTGGTGTTCCTCAGCGACTACCGCGTATCGCTGGCCGAGCGCATCATCCCCGCCTGCGATCTCAGCGAACAGATCAGTACCGCCGGAATGGAGGCCAGCGGAACGGGCAATATGAAGTTTGCCCTGAACGGCGCACTGACCATCGGCACCCTGGATGGCGCCAACATCGAAATTCGCGAGGAGGTGGGGGAGGACAACTTCTTCACCTTCGGCCTGACCATCGATGAGGTCAAGACCCTGCGCCTGGCCGGGTACAATCCCTGGGATCACTACCACGACGATCCGTCCATCCGTCACATTTTGGATTGCCTCTCGGGGGACTTTCTCAACCTGGAACAGCCGGGGCTCTACCGCCCGATCCGCGAGGCCCTGCTGGAGCACGGCGACTACTATCTGCACCTGGCCGACTTCCATTCCTATCTGGAAACCCAGCGGCGGGTGGACGAGACTTACGGCAACCGTGATCAGTGGGACCGCATGTGCCTGATGAACATCGCCCACATGGGAAAATTCAGTTCCGACCGCACCATTTTGGAATACGCCAATGAAATCTGGCACATCAAGCCCTGCCCGATTGACATGCCGAATGCGCGGAACGGATAGGGCAGGCGCGCGCTAAACGTCACACCCGCACGATATCCGCACCCAGCGACCGGAGTTTTTCATCCACGCGCTCGTACCCACGGTCGATCGACTGGGCATTGTCGATGATGCTCTCCCCTTTTGCGCAAAGCGCTGCGATCAGCAGCGCCATGCCGGCCCGGATGTCCGGGCTGGCCATGTGGATACTGTGCAACCGGGACGGACCCGTGACCAGGACACGGTGCGGATCACACACCACGATGCCCGCCCCCATGCCGATCAGATAGTCCA
>JBAXWO010000276.1:0-4254 GCA_037128375.1 bacterium | reverse complement strand
TCGCAAGCCAGCCTTGATGCGAAGGCTTGTCGCCTTGGTGAGCTTGTTGATGATCGGATTCATGGCGTCCTCCAAGATTTGCGATTGATGATTTGCGATTTGCGATGAACCACTCGGCAATCGAAAATCAAAAATCCGCAATCCGTTCACACCGGATGCAGCCCGGTGAACTCAAGCCCGGTCGTCTCGTCGAAGCCGAGCATCAGGTTCATGCACTGGATCGCGGTGCCGGCCGCGCCCTTGCCCAGGTTGACTGCGTGACGAATAACCACCGCACCGGCCGACTCCGCCTCCCGACCGGTGTCATCCGGCGACCCGTCATCCACCACGATCACATCGTCGATCATCTCACGAATGGCGCGGACCACGGCTCCGATGCGCCCGACCTCGCGATAGGCGGGCACAATCGCGCATCCGCGCGGCTCCCCTGTTGTCTCGGTCCGCATGATCAGGCACTCCTCTCCCGGGTCGCCGCCGTGCCATAGCTGAGGCCATCCCACACCCGCTCATACATGAACCACTGGTGCGGATAAGCTCCAATCCCATCCTCCAATGCCTCGCAAATCCGGCGTTGAAGCTCACCCGGCGTCGTTCCGGGACCGGGCCGGATCGGCGGATAAAGCCGGAGCAGGAAGGTATCATCCTCCTGCCGGAACATGAATCCGGGCAGGATCACGGCGCCTGTTTTTTCCGCCAACCACACCGCCCCGCGAGGGAGACAGGCCATGGCACCGCACAGCGACGCCATATCGTTGCGGCCCGAATAATCGCGGTCGGCCAACAGGGCGATGAACTCGTTATGCCTCAGGGCCGCCAACAGGTGCTTGACGGCATGTCCGTGCGGCACGACCGTCATCCCTCGTCGGCGCCGGTGCCTCTGGAAGAAATCGTTCAGCTTGGCCGAAGGCTGATTCAGGGCCACCACCTTCAAAGGGTAGCCCATCCCGGCCACGACGGCGCCGCCCAGTTCCCAATTACCCAGATGGGCTGTGACCAGAATCACGCCCTTTCCGTCCTGCCGCGCCTGTTCGATGTACTCCGGATGCTCGATCACCACCAGACGCCGGATATCCTCCTCGCTCAAACGAGAAAATCGAAAATAATCCACCAGGTACTTGCCGAAATAGTGAAAGGTGGTGCGTGTCGTCAACCGGAGTTCCCGCGTCGTGGGATGCCGCCCCTTGAAAAGCATCACTTGCTTCAGGTTGGCCATGACCGCCTCCCTTGCGCGCCGGTCAAGAAAGAAGTACAAGTCGGCCAACCTCAGACTGATCCAATAGGCGAAGTGCCTCGGAATCGTCCGGCTCAGCCAACCTGCCAGGCAAAATGCACAGTATTCAAACACCCGTCCCCCGCCTTTCCCGCTTGAAATGGGACTCCGCATGGTAGGAGGACCGCACCATCGGGCCTGAGGCGACATGGCGAAATCCCATGGCCGCTCCCTGCCGGGCATAGTCCTCAAATACGTCCGGATGGACAAACCGCTCCACAGGGGTATGCCGCGAAGAGGGGGCCAAATACTGCCCTATCGTCAGAATCTCACACCCCGCCCCGCGCAAGTCCTGCATACTCTCGATAATCTCCGCATCCGTTTCGCCCAAGCCGACCATCAGGCCGGACTTGATCGCCGGCTTTGGGGCCGTTCCCGCTGCGTACCTCAGTACTGTCAGCGAGCGCTCATAACTCGCGGCCGGCCGGATCAGTCGCTGGAGTCTGCGGACGGTTTCGAGGTTGTGATTAAACACATCCGGCTGCGCCGTCAAAACAATGTCCAAGTCCCGTTCACGTCCCTGAAAATCGGGAACCAGCACCTCGATCGCCGCCTCCGGAAGCCGGTCCCGGATGGCGCGGATGGTGGCGGCAAAAAGCCCCGCTCCGCCGTCGTCCAGGTCGTCACGCGTCACACTGGTGACCACAACATGCCGCAACCGCAACCGTTCCGCCGCCTCGGCCACGCGCTGGGGTTCTTCAGGATCGACCGCCTGCGGGGCCCCCGTCCGGACCGCGCAGAACCGACAGTCCCGGGAACAGACCTCTCCGAGAATCATGAACGCGGCCGTTCCCCGGTTGAAACACTCATGCTTGTTGGGACAGTGGGCGCCTTGGCAGACCGTGTGCAACGCGTTCTTATCCAACAGGTGATGAACCTCGTCCCCCAGGCCGCTGCCAGCCACACGCACCCGAATCCAAGGTGGTAAACGCACCCCTCCCTGCGATAAAGGGGCGATCCCCGGCTGTGCTTTTCCCGCTTCAGACATGCCCATTGTGGTATCCTATCAGAGCGTTATACGCGAGAAAAACCTGTGTCGGACGCGATCCCGGAATGAGGGTGTCCGGACGATCAACCTGGTAAGGGGGGACGGTGGAGAGGCTTTCAAAATGGTCGGGCCGAGGAGATTTGAACTGCTGACATTCTGCATCTAAAGCAGACGTAACACCGCTCTATATGCCATATTTAAGGCGATTTTGAGTTTATAAGATTCCTGTGGGTGCGGATGTGGGTGCTTTTTCCTTGTTGTAATGTTCGTTCTGTTGCATACTCAGCGCCATGGTTTCCAAGCGGGAGAATACTTCATGGCGCTAATGCTAAAACGACAAAGAAATGGAAGTCTGCGGGACGAGTGGTATGGCGTGTATACCGAAGATGGCCGACGGAAGGTCGTCAACCTGGATGTGAAGATTCAGGGCGTGCCGCCCGCATCCCTCGCCGTGGGGGACCTTGGCAACAAGGATTTCGAGGCCAGTCGCAAAGAAGCGACAAAGGCCCTCGTGGAATATGTGGAAGCCGCCCAGCATAAGGGCAGGGCTGAACACCTGACGGAACGGTTGATCGAATCGAAGAGCGGCGAGGCGCCCGAGTACGTGAAGATTGCGGAGTTGCCGGATCGGTGGCTCGGAATGACCCGCGATGCCCCGCTGAGTGAAGGCTATACCGCCGAGTGCAAGGCGATCCTGGGGCGCTTCGTCGCTTACATGAAGAAGCATAGGCCCAAGGTGACCTACCTCTACCAGGTGAAGTCCACCGACGCAGACGCGTTTGCCGCCTCCGTACGCAAAGAGATGAGCCCAAGGACGTATTTTGCCCACCTGGGGATTGTGCGGCCGGCGTTTGACTACTTCCTGCCTGCGGGCGCGGTAAACCCGTTCCGAAAGGGTCTGCGGGGCAAACGACGATCCAAGACCGAGAGTTCGGGCAGTATCCACCGGGTGCCGTTCACCCCTGCGGAGTTGGAAGCCCTGGTCGCGGCCGCCAAGGACGACGAATTCATGCGCCAGTTGATCATCACCGCCGCCTGTACCGGCATGCGGCGGAGCGACGTGTGCCAGTTGAAATGGAGCGCGGTGGATCTGGCTGGCGGCATGCTGGCCGTCAAGACCTCGAAAACCGGCGCGGAAGTGGAGATCCCCATCTTTCAGCCGCTCCGGGCCGTCCTGGAAGCACGCGGAGGGAATGGAAAGGCTTACGTCTTCCCTGAAGCGGTCAAAATGCTGGCCGACAATCCCGACGGGTTGACCTGGCGGTTCAAGAAGATCGTGGCCATGGCCTTGGATAAGACGACCCGCCCTGCCCTGCCGACGGCTTCCTCACGCGCCGAAGTGGAAGCTGAGGGCACCGAGGCCATCATGGCAAACCTTCCAGAGGGAGGGCGCCGGGATCGCATCCTGGATACGTTCCGACACTACTGCATGGGCAAATCCTACAATGCCATCGGCAAAGCTACGAATCGGGCGAAGACCACCATTGCGGTTGACCTGCATGCCGTTCAGGATCTGGTCACGAAGCGATTCATGAGAAATTCGAAAGGTTATAACGTCACGAAGGCGATTGCCCGGATTACGCGGGTGCCGCGGGTGAAAGGGATGCGGGCGGCGAGCATCCGCGATTGGCATGCCCTGCGCACCACGTTCGTCACACTGGCGCTCTCGGCCGGGGTCCCCTTGGAACTTGTCCGCCGCATCACGGGCCATTCGACGGCGGATATTGTGTTGAAACACTATTTCCGCCCCGACCGGGAGCAGTTCCGGGCGGCGCTGACCGATGCCATGCCCGACATTCTCACCGGAAAGACGACAGAGTTGAAACCGGCAGATGAATTTGGAGCTCTGGCCAAGAAGGTCGCCGCCGGGAGTGCCACGACGGAAGACAAGGAACGGATGGCAATGTTGTTGAAAGAGCTTTGACCGAACTGGCCCCACGAGGCAGGGCAAACGCATCTAAATTCTCATCTGAACAGATGGAATTCTGACAGAATG
>JBAXWO010000275.1:0-4296 GCA_037128375.1 bacterium | reverse complement strand
GGGTGCCGGAACCTGTTGGACGGGAGCACTGGCCTGGATTCCGCTAACCGGGCTATCGTCCAGATCTTTCACGTAACAGGACTGGGACTCCGCGTCCACCGCGGCCTGGATTCCGCCAACCTTGCTTTCGTCCAGATCTGGAACGTGAAAGCTGATCGAAGGGGCCGCTACTTCTTCAGGGGCCGGCGCGGATTCTGTCGTTTGTTCGATGACGTGTCCGGCACTGGAGTAGCTTCGATCGGCGAGTTTCCCCTTTGTGGCACCGGAGGGAACGTCTGTCAATAAACCTTCACGGGCGGCATCCACCCTCACCCCAGCCCTCTCCCCTGGAGGGAGAGGGAGGCGTTCGTCGAGCTTGCTGACACCCTTATCACCCCCATAACGGTAGCTTGAATCCTCATTCCTCCTCTCCCTTTGGGGGAGAGGATCGAGGTGAGGGGTATTCTCTTTGGCAACCGAACCGTTCAGGTTCAGAGTCTTGGCATTCACGACAGTCCCTTTGTCGAGGCCGTCTCCGTCTGCATCCGGAATTCCGTCATCGTCAGTCTTCTCCCCCCCGTTGCTCCAGCCATCCACTTCGAATTCGAAAGCGCATATCTTTTCCGCAGGTTTCCCTCTTCCACAAGGAACACGATAAGCCGCTACCCGACTGCGGCTCAAGCCCGGCATGAACAACGCCGCCAGCATGATCATGATCATGGCGGCGGCAGCCCACTCGATGATACGGCGGACAGGAATGCGGGCGGTAACCGGGCGGCTCCGGCGTACGGCCAGAACGGCGGCCCGACGTGCCGGGTCCAACCGTGGGGCATCGGCCTGACGGCGGGCGAGTGCGCCTTGCACAAGGGTTAGATCGTGACGAAACGCCTGTTCAGCGGCCTTGCAACCGGGACAGGACTCGAGATGTACCTGGACCTCGACGGCAGCCTTGTCCACGATGTCTCCCAGCACATAGCCGGCCAAGAGGTTCCTGATATCCCGGCAGTTCATGGGCAATCCCCCTCCCCTGCGGCCTTCCGGACGAATCCGGCGAGTTTCCGGACGGCGTTATGCAGCAGCAGCCCGACATGGCCCTCGGTCTTCCCCGTTGCCGCACTGATTTCGCGATACGACAGGCCCTCCTGGAGCCTGAGCAGGAGCACCTGCCGCTCGGTGGCCGGGAGTTGAGCAACACCGTTCATCACCAAGTCCAGTTTATCCTCCTCCGGTACACCGGGGTTCCCGGTCACGCAGCGTTCCTCGGCGTGGCGGACGTGCAGGCACCTGATCCGGCCTTCCCGGCGGAGGTGATCCACCGCTTCATTATGGGTGACCCGAAAGAGCCAGGGGCGGAGGGACCCTGAGGGTTGAGCGCCGGGCTTCCAGAGGCGGAACAGCTTGATAAAGGCATTCTGGACAACGTCTTGCGCGGCGTGCGGATCGTTCAGTATGCCGGCGGCATACCGCAATAACGCAGATTCGTGCGCTGTAACAATCGCTTCCATTTCAGCGTCCGGAACGGAATTCCGGCCCAACGGTTCTGGTACCTGTTCAACCACGCGGTGGATCCTCTCCTTCGCGGCCTCTGATACAACAACGTTCCCCGACGCCTATTTCTTAGTGAGTATTACTTCTTCGAGGCGGACTATTACAGTACATTCGACCCGGCTCGGGGCGAAAAGTTCCCAGGCAAGTCCGGGCCGATGATCTTTGTTTCAACCACCGCACGGTACTGTCCACTACGGCAAGCGCGCTTCAGTCGGTGGTCTTCATCGCTCGACTCCCCGCTCCGCCGTCTCGGCGGCCGCCAAGAGGCCTGCGGTGAGCACTGGCGCGGTCTGCGCGTGCCCCGAAATTGGCGACCGGACAACGGCTGCCTGAAGGGCAGCTATTCGCCAGCCCAGGCAGAATGCCTGGGTTCTTTTCGGGAACATCCTATCTCAGAGCCCGGATGGAGCGAGAAGAGGCCTTCGGTCGTCGTTCGCTCCATCCGGGCTCAAGGACGGGTGGGTTCGGATGGGGCCCAGGGCGGCGCTGCGCTTGCCCTGGGCTTTCCTGTTTGTGCCCTTCGGGCACATTGTTCTTTGCTGACCCTGTTTTCTAGTTTCCAGGTCTAGCCAGACCGCGCCCCAGCAAACTGGCATAAAATTGAACGGTTTACCGGGAATGGGACCGGGTTGTCAGTTTTCCGCCTCCAACATTCCTCTGGCACTCCTGACTGATAAGCGTATCCTGAGTACAACCTTATCCAACAGCAACAGGAGCCAACCATGCCCAACATCGCCAAAGTATTGAGAGAAGAAATCACCCGCATCTCCCGCCACGAAGTCAAAGTCGCCATCGCCCCCCTCCGCAAGTCAGCCGCTAGGATGAGGCCGGACGTGGCCGACCTTAAGAACCGTTTGGCCATCATTGAAGCGCAAATCAAACGGATCAACCTGCTGGCCATCAATCTAGCCTCCACCCAGCCTGCCGCCACCGTAGTACCTGAAGAAAGCAGGGCTTGGATATCCGGCAGGGGGGTAAAGAGCCTACGAACGAAATTGGGACTGTCACAGGGCGAGTTTGGGAAATTGACCGGGGTTTCTTCCCATGGTGTCTATCTCTGGGAGAGCAAGCCGGGCATGTTGAAGCTTCGGAATGCGACCAAGGCGGCCATTATGGCGGTCAGGGGTATTGGCAAGGTTGAGGCCAGAAAGCGGCTGGCTGAGAGGGTGATCAAGAAGGGTGTTTCAAGGCGGCGGAAATAAGATGGCCGCGTTTAGACGAAGTCCGGAGTGAAGGAAACCCGTATGCCAAACGTCAAATTCACCTGTCCTCATTGTCGACAGCCGCTGGAAGCGCCGATCGATATGGGGGGCGAGGCACTCGACTGCCCTACTTGTCACAAACAACTCCTCATTCCTCGTCTTCAGCGCAGTGCTCCATCACTCGCAGTCAAGATTGTGCGGCCCCCGCATCGCAAGGCGCGCATGGGCCTCAAGCCCGCCGCCGGCGAGAAGATCAAGGTCAAGCACCTGGTCAAGCTCCGCGTGACCCAGGCTGGCAAGGATGCGATCCCGGGCTAACGGCGTCTCTGACTCGAAGCAAGGCCGCTGCCGCCATTCCACACGTAACCGAGGCGATCATCCCGGCTCATCTTTCCCCCACCCGCCGCTCAAAAAAACTTTAACAGTTGCTCACTTTGTATTGCAAAGTACTTTGCTGCGAGTTATGCTGCCTTCGTAATTCAGAGCAATAGATGGTCGCATACGAAAGGAGACGGACGATGAACACACCGAATGATGCCAGCCTCAACAACCCTAGCCCCAACAGCCCCATCCCGCCGGACCCATGGGCGCCCCCAGTCCGACCACCCTCACTCCCGGGACAAAGCCACCTGGAACAGGGCTTCGCCGTGGACTATGTGGCGATCCCCGGCGATCTGACTGCCCAAAATCTACTCGAACGCCTACTCAAGACGCCGGCCTCCGTCGCCTACGAGTTGACCCGGGGTCGGCGCCTCCAGGCCTGTCTCGTGCTGTCCGTTATCGCGGCGTTGTGCTTCCTGGGTTACGGGTACATCATGGGCTCGTTCTCCGGCGGCGAACAACTTCTGGCGGTTCCCGTCAAGCTGGTGGCTGGGGTGGTTCTTGCCGCCGCGATATGTCTCCCCAGCCTCTACATCTTCTCCTGCTTCTCGGGCGGACGTCAGTCGCTTGGGGACACCCTCAGTCTTTTTGTCCTGGGGCTTGCCTTGTGGAGCATCCTCCTGGTCGGATTCGCGCCGATCGCCTGGCTGTTCTCCCAGTCCACTGAAACGGTGGCCTTCATGGGCTTTTTGCATTTGCTTTTCTGGGGGGCCGCCGCGTGGTTCGGGCTGAACCTGATGAACACCGCGCTGGCGCATCTGAACGGGCGGAAGCTGGGAATCCTGCGTATCTGGGGCGTGATGTTCCTGGTGGTCACCCTGCAGGTTGCCGCCATGCTCCGCCCCCTGATCGGGAAAGCCACACCGTTGCAACTGAACGAGAAGAAGTTCTTCCTCGCGCATTGGTCCGACTGCGTCAACAGCAGGGACAAAGCCGGGAAGTAAGTGCCATGCGAACCAGCCGACCCATTCACGTGCGTATTTCTCTCCAGGCACTCTGCCAAGTGGATGACACCGTTGTCCGACTATTGTGGCAGAACGATTGCGGAGCCCTTGCCCGGGTGTCACTCGCCGCCGTCATGGTCGGGTCGGCGCTGTTCGGGTTTGCTTTCGGCATCTGGAGAGCGCCCGAGCAGGCGCTCTATGCCGCCATCAAAATGCCGGCCATGATCCTGGCGCTAGTTGGG
>JBAXWO010000274.1:0-4326 GCA_037128375.1 bacterium | reverse complement strand
TGCCAGGGCGACATGCCCAGGTACTTGCTCTGGAACGTGAAGGAAATGCGCAGGTCCTCCGCGGAGAAGTAGTCGCCCAGCACATCGTAGAGGCTCCGGCCTAGCGAGAGGTGGGGCAGCGCTCGGAGCAGGGGGCGCGACAGCATAGAGGCCGCCGTGGAGTAGGCCTTCTTCAGACAGGGATACATCCGGTCATAGCGGACCTTCTCGACGGCGTGAAACTTCTCGAGCCCGGAGCCATTGCCCGGGAACAGTTTCTCGATCTGGGCCTTCATGCGCTCGCGATCCGTGGTGGGCTGCAGCACCTTGTCCTTGAACGAGAGCTGGTACATGGGGTCGAGGGCCCGGATGTCGAGATAGTCATCCGCCCGACGGCCGGCGGCTTGAAACACCTCGCGCAGGATAAAGGTCATCATCAGGAACGTGGGGCCGATATCGAACGTGTAGGAGCCGAGCCGGAGGGCGGCGTTACGGCCGCCGACAGTGTCCTTCTGCTCGAACACGGTTACCTGGTGGCCACGGTTGGCCAGGATCATCGCGGCCGTCAACCCACCGGGGCCGGCGCCGATGACGGCAATTCGCTTTGAACTCATGCGGTGGGTCTCCAGTTTGTTGCTTCCCCGTGGGTGAGCAACATACTACTATCTCCCCGAAAGTACATCAGGGAATTCCTATTAACTGGTACGGGTTCATCAGAGTCATCAGGTCCATCTATAGCCGGGAAGGCCCGGATCTGGACTTGATCCAAAGGGAGGGTCTGCTGGCCATGAAGATCGGCCAGACCTACGCCCTGCGAGTGGATTTCCTGCCGGAATCGTCGTGCCTGAAGCTGACCCAGTTGTATCGGCATGCCGCCGCCATTCCACCTGTCCGTTTCAAGGACATGCTGAAGCGGCGGGCCCCAGCCCTTCTTCTTGAGGAACTGGATTCGCTCGATGATGCTCCCCTGGCGTCGGCCTCAGTAGGGCAGGTGCATCTGGGCCGGCTGCGAAACGGCGGGCGCGTGGCGGTCAAGATGGTCAAGACCGACTACCGGGAGCGCTTTTTGGCCGACGTCCGTTCATTGCGGAGATTCATCCGGCTGATTCTGATGGTCTATCCCAAGCTGGAGCGGGTGGCGGATCCCCTGGGCATCCTGGGCACCATCGAGCAGGGGACGTTGGACGAACTGGATTTGCGCCGCGAGGTCGCCGGCCAGCGCCTGCTGCTGGATCTGAAATCCCGGTATACCGAGGTGTTCGACCTGGGCGGCATGCGGTTCCCGAAGATCCACGAGGAGCTCTCCAATGACGTTGTGATGGTCTCTGAGTATATCGAGGGCCGCACGGTGGACGAACTGCTGGAGCGGCGGGAGATCGGGTATGACGCCTTGCTGGAGCTTTTCCGCCTGCACGGCTTCTTCGTGTTCTGCGTGGGCACGTTTCACGGCGACATCCATCCGGGCAATCTCATTTACCGGGAAGGCGGCTTCTACTTCCTGGATACCGGAGTGATCGGGCGGGTCGGTGAGAAGATGCGAACGGGCCTCCTGGCGTTCTTCCAGGCGCTGACGGACTTCGAGTATCCGGCCTGTGCCCGGGCGCTCAACGCCATGGCCGATCGGGGCATCGAGGGCGAACGCTTCCGGGAGTTCGAGCTGAAGCTGACTGAATTGTACCGGGACTTCACCGGCAGCACGGTCGCACAGGTCAGCCTGACCCGGAAGATGATGGAAACGATCCGGCTGGGGGTCAATCATGGCATGGTGTTCGAGAAGGGCATGTACCCCATCATCAAGAGCCTGATGTATATGGACGGCATGGTGCTGCGGTGCAACCCGGACGCCGTGCTGATGAAGGACATGCGCCCGTTCCTGGCGGAGTTTCAGCGCGGCATGGGTGCTCACTAATTGAGCGTGATGGACACGGTGCGCGCGGGGGTGACAGGGTCTCAGGCATGGTTCCGGAGCTTCATCTCGAGCGGGTGCGGGTTCAGGTAATACTGGTCCTGCAGATACGCGATGCCGTGCTTGACGACGTAGTGTCTGAGCATGGTCACCGGTACGATCAACGGCACGAGTTCCCGGTGGTAGTCTTCGATGATGCCGGCCATTTCCTTCCGATCCGCCTCGTCCACGCCATCGCGGAGGTATCCCAGCATGTGCTGGAGGATGTTCGTGTGCTTGCGGACCGTGGCGAGGGTCTTGAGCGCCCGCATCAACTTTACCTCGTACTGCGGGATGTACGCGCGCGCCGTCTTGGCCTTCAACCCAGCCAGTTCGCGCCCCATCTCCCGCATCAGCGTTTCGTGGTGCGACTGGATGAGCAGCTTGTTCCGGGCGTGAAACGTCATCAGCGTGGCGAGCGTCGGACTGGCACGGACGACCTGGCGGAAGCGCCAGAGCGTGAACACCCGTTCGATGAAGTTCTCGCGCAGGTCCGGATCGTTCAGCCGCCCCTCATCCTCGCAGGGCAGAGTTGGAAAATGCGCTGTGAATGCCTTCGCGAACAGGCCCGGCGCCTTGCCGGCGAAGCCGCCCTTGTCGTTGTAGACCTTGACGTTCTCCATGCCGCTACTGGGGGAGCGGGACTTGAAGATGAAGCCGCCCAGGTCTTCCTTCTCCAGTTCCACGACGCGTTGCGCGACCCAGTCCTGCATGCGCGCTGTGAGGTCAAGGCCGGTGCGAGTCGTCACGAGCCGGGGTTCCGCAGGGTCGCCGACCAGCCGCATGGACTCCCGCGGTACGCCCAACCCACACTCCACCTCGGGGCAGACGCCGACGAAGTCAAAATACCGTCCCAGTGTGTCGGTAATGAAGTAATCGTGCTTGTGTTGCCCGTCGTAGCGAACCGGCTCGCCGAGCAGGCACTTGCTGACACCAATCCGGATCTTGTCCATAACTTACCACAGTTCTGCACTTTGAGGGTTTGGCGAAACCTCCTGAATCTCAAACCGTCCCGAAGCACTTTTCAATTCAAAGCTACCTCATCCTGGATCGTGATGACAGCGTTTCTTGCATCCGCTGCCGGTGCTGATAGACTCTCGCGCATGTCGTAAGGAGCATTTACCGGCCAATCGGCTACCGTTTTTCCTAACCACTGGCGGGGCGCTTCTTCAGAGAAAGCCCTTGAAGTCATCAGCGGTTATCCTCAGGCGTTTGACGAGGCGGAGGAGTCTCTTGGCCTCGGCGGGATCGTGCGTGTCGCGGCGCAGGTTTTCGAGGCGAGCGATCGTGGCGGCCATCAGGCTGAGCAGTTGATCAGGGGCGGGCTGCGACGGCAAGGCTGAGTGAGGCGGCAGGGCCTGGGGCTGGACGGCATGCATGAGGCGCAACTGGACCAACGCCTCGTCGTAGGCCTTGCGCACGTCGACTTGGGCGACCTCAACGTAGCGCATGGTCATTTTTGGCGTCCTGTGTCCCAGCAACTTCATCAGCGCCGGGACCGGCATGCCAGCCCGCGCCATTTCGGTGGCAAAGGTGTGGCGGAGACGATGGCAGTAGATGTGTTCGGTGGTATGGAGGTGGGCGGTGAGCAGTTGGATGTTGGCGCTGTAGCCTTGCTGGCGCATATGATGTCCGAACGGCGAGATCATGAGGTATTGCGCCAAACGTCTTGGGATCTTCCTTTTCCGCCGGCAGCCGCGTTGTTCGATAATGCGTTGGATAAGAGCGACGGTGCGGACATCGAGGGGAATGAGGCGTTCGGAACGGGTCTTGCCGATAGGAACGCGGAGCGTGAAGGTGTCAGGGCCAGAGCCCTCCATGGCATTGAGACTCAGGTCGCGCATCTCGCCGACCCGCATGCCGGTATAGCGTAAGAGCAGCAGACCCATGGCGGAGAAGGTGTTGGCTTCGATCAGGACCTGCTGGACGGCCTGGTCGAGAGCGGGGGGCAGGGGTCTGGGCAGGTAGACCTCCTCCGGAGCCAAGTCTTGATCATCGAGCAGTCCCGTGGGTGGTGCGTCGGCCCATTGCCAGTGGATCAGATCCTCGAAGAACAGTCGCATCGTACGGATGGAGCAGTTCCGGGAGATGGGCTTCATGTAGAGGATATGTTCCAACCAACCTTCGATATGGGGTGTGCGCTGTAACTGGCAGAAGGACTGGACGTCGGGATAGTGATCACGCAGATAAGCCGTGAACCGCTTCAGGATGCCACGCTTGCCCAGGATACTGCTTGGCCGCAAGGTCGGATTCCAGCGCCGCAGGTAGAGGTCAATGGTCTGTTGGAAGGGGATGAGTTTCATGGAGCACGCCTTGGGTTTTGAGCACGTCGAGGGCCTGACGATACTGGGCGCGCAGTTCGACATCCTCGATCTCGACATAGCGCATGGTGGTCTGCGGCG
>JBAXWO010000273.1:0-4328 GCA_037128375.1 bacterium | reverse complement strand
GAGGTCAACTCGGCCTTGCGCGACTGCAGTCCGGAGCGGGTGAATTCTAGGAGTTCGTTGACCAGCGCGGACATCTGTTGGATTTCCTCCCGCACGTCGGCTACCAGCGGTTTATGCGCGTCGAGGGTTTGGTCATCGAGAATCTCGATCGCAACCTGCATGCGGGCCAGGGGTGAGCCAAGTTCATGGGCAGCATCGCCGAGGAAGCGTTTCTGACCTTCGACCAATGTTTCCAGCCGGGCAGCCATGGAGTCCACCGCCACTCCAAGCGTCCCGAGTTCATCGCCTCCTCCGAAGCCGGCGCGGGCTTGGAAACGTCCTTCGGCAATCTGTGCGGTGGTTTCCGTCAGGCGATGCACCCGGCGGGAGACCCTCCGCACAAAAGGCAGCCAAAAAAGAATCGAACAACCGATGCCCAATGCCGCCACTCCCGCCCACCACTGCAGGCCGAGCAGCATGGCCAGCGGCCAAACTGAATCGAAACGAAACAAGAGCGTGTTGGGCGGCGGCGGCTTATCAGGGTAGTCTCCATTGAGCGGGGGACGAAGGCGGACACCGAGCCAGTAGTTTCCCGGCTCAGTCCAGACGAGAAATCTCCCTCGTGCCAGGCCGCCCAGGTCGCGGGCCCGGAATGGATTGGGTCCATGGTCATCCGTTGGGTTGTCCTTCAACTGGCGGACCACCGCCGGCGGGAGGGGGCGCGGGGAACCGGCCAGGATCAGCCCGTCGTTCCGGATCCAAAGGATGTCGGCTTTGTGCTCCGCGGTATAGCGCGACAGCAGGCCGGCGCGCTCGGCCGCTCCCGCGGAGGACAATTCAACCGCTATTTGGTCGGCGACGATTTGTCCGCGGTCGCCCGGTGGCCCGCCGATGAATGTGTTCCAGTCGGCATGGTTGCGCACCAGAAACCAACCGGCTCCGAGACCAGCGAGCAGGAGCAGGTTCAGGACGAGCAGCAGTGAGACTTTGAAGGCAAGCGTGGGGCGGAAATTCATCGGACAACAGGGACGCTAGCAGCCAGCGGGCGATTAATCGCGCTCATTTACCTGCCCTTAACAATTTCCCGGCGCGTCGCCCCGACGGGACCTAACGCGCCGTTGGGTTTGAGCTCAGTGGCTTACTTCCGCGGAGAAACTCTTTCGCTGCCGTCACTCAGAGATCGCCGGGCGCCACCAACATGTAGCCCGCCGACCTGACGGTGCGGATAAAGCGGGGGCTCTTGGCGTCGTCACCCAGTTTTCGGCGCAGGGAGGAAATATGGACGTCAACCGATCGATCAAAGACGTCGTAGTTGCGGTCGCGGCATTCGTCGAGGAGCGCTTCGCGGGACTTCACGCGCCCACGGGCCTTTGCCAGACTGGCGAGGAGGTCATACTCCACGGGCGTCAGGGTAAGGGGCTTGTCCTCAAGCCACGCCATGCGGGCATCGAGGTTCATTCGCAGGGGTCCGATGATGGTTTCCTGCGCAGGGGCGGAGGAACCGGCAACCGGGGTGGCGGCACGGCGCAGCACCGCGCGCAATCGCGCGAGCAGCTCACGGGTCGAAAAAGTCTTGGGAAGGTAATCATCTGCACCCACCTCGAGTCCAACAATCCGGTCCGTCTCATCTCCTCGGGCCGTCAGCATCAGGACGGGGACGCTCGACTGCTGACGGATGCGCTTCAGCACTTCGAAGCCGTCGAGGCCGGGCAACATCACATCAAGGATGATGCCATGCCACGACTCGGCCGGATCAAGGGCACGCGTGACGCCAAGCGGGCCTTCATGAATCGGAGTAACATCGAACCCGAGCGGCTCCAGGTAGGTGAGGACCAGGCGGCACAATTTGCGATCGTCATCGATCATCAGGAGGCGAGTGCGCCCATTCGGCCCAAGTTTCATTTCAATCGCAGTGTGTAAGAGATGCACGCCAGCGCAGCAACCTTTACCGGGCCTTAACAAAAAATCTCGCCAGCCACACACGGAGTTAACCCGGTTTCGGCAGACTCGGGATCGATCAATCAAATAATGAATGCTTCATTCCATAAATTTTGCTCTAGGCTCGCCTTGCTGGCGACCTCCCTCCTTTCCGCTCACGCCGTCGAGACGCGGTCTCCTGTCGTCGACACCGGCCAGACCAAGACCTTTGATGCCACGGCCCTCATCACGGCTCCCAGCCGCGGGCAGCCCTTCTACGGTCAAGACGCCCAGTTCTCCGGGACCCAGCCCAGTTACACTAAGAGCAGCGACGGTCTCACCGTGAAAGACAGCGTCACCGGCCTGACCTGGCAGCAGAGCCACTCCACCGGCCCAGTCTACTGGGGGGAAGCGCAGGCGGTCGCTACGGCCATGAACGCCAGCAATTACGGAGGCTACAGCGACTGGCGACTCCCGAACATCAAGGAGCTATACTCCCTCTGGAACGCCAACACCGGATGGCCGTATATCGACACGAGCTATTTCACCATCAGCTATGCAAGCCAGGATGAGCTCAGCCATGCCATTTTCTGGAGTAACACCAAATATTCGGGGCTCCTCGAGAGCACAGATTCCCCCGTAAAAGTCTTCCAACCACTAAAGCTCCATAACCATGAGGTCGGCGCAGAATTGGCTTTCGGCGTCAATTTCGGCACAGGGCACATCAAGGCCTATTCCATCGCTTCAGGACCAAGGCATCTGGTCCGTTGTGTCCGGGGTGACACATACGGAAGCAACAGCTTCCTAAACCAAGGCGACGGAACTATCACGGATCAGGCCACGGGCTTGATGTGGGCTCGGACTGACAGCGGCTCGGGGATGGATTGGGAACAAGCTCTTGCCTATGCCCAGACCCAGAATACCGCGAATTATCTGGGCTACAGCGACTGGCGGTTGCCGAATGCCAAGGAACTCCAGAGCCTAGTGGACTACACGCGGTCACCCGGAGCCAAGAATCCGGCCAATGTGGGGCCTGCCATTGATCCGCTGTTCAAATGCACGGGGATCACCAATGGGGTGGAAACGGCCAACTATCCCTATTATTGGACGAGCACATCGGCGAAAGTCAGTGCTGAGGAACCGTCTGATGCCGCGTGGTATGTCGCTTTCGGCCGCGCTGTCGGCAGCGATGGGAAGGACCTTCACGGGGCGGGTGCGGTGCGCTTCGAAACGAAGGTGGTAGGCAGTCTTGGAGGAGAACATCGGTATTACAACTACGTGCGCCTCGTGCGCGCCGCAAAATGAACCACATCGAACTTCCGGAACCAGCGCACAGCAGGGTCGGTTGCATCGTCGGATGCCGCACTTGGCTGATCAAACAATCCTTAAAAACAACCCCCATGAATTCAGTTCAATTCGCGATCCCACTAATCTTGCGCAAGCCGCTGGCGGCATTATTCGCCATCGTCTTTGCCTTGCCTGCATTTGGGCAGACGACAAATATTCCGATGACAATTCCCATCACGGCTCCTGCGGGCATGAAGCCTCCGCTAATGGGGGCCTCAATCGAGGCGTCCACCGTTTTCTCGAGCGAAGCAGATTACCGAAACCAGAAACGCGGGGGGAGCGCCGCCTCAAACTTGGCCCTTGCCTGGAACGGCAACTTGCCCCTGAGCAATCAGTGGATTGTGCCCCTCGACCTGATGGCACAGAATATAAGCTTCGGCGAACTGCCTGACACGCCGGTGCCCGACTCTATCCATCCACTCAGTTTGAACACCGGCCTAATCTATAAAATGAGTGAGGATCTGATGCTGATGGGTCGGTTTGGCGGCACGGTCTATCGTACAAGCGAGGTAGGCGCCAAGGACATCGGGTTCTCGGCTGGACTCATGGGTATGTGGCGCTACAGCCCGGCATTGACGTATGTTTTTGGTCTGATGGTTAATCCTGACAGCGACCATCGGGCGTTCCCCATGATCGGCGTGAACTGGGACATCAATGAACAGCTAAATCTCAGCCTGACCCTCCCGCGTCCGCGCCTCACCTATAGGCCCAACAAGGACTGGAGCTTCCACGTTGGCGCAAATATCAATGGAGCGACCTTTCGCACGAGTGAGACCATGGGGACCAAGCTGGGCGACACCCGCTATAACGGCGTCCTTGGCTCGTATCGCGACATCCGCGTCGGCGCTGGGCTTGGTCACTCCTTCACTCCGTCGCTTAGCGTCGAGGCCGAGGCGGGGATCTCGGTGAACCGAGAGATAAACTACCAGCAGATACGCGAGAATGTGCGGTTCGGCCCCGCGCCATATCTTAGTCTGGGCCTGAAATTCGGATTCTAGCGACATTGCATATGACCCTGCAAGTCTCGGGCAACTCCTCTTCACCTTCGGTTCATATCGGCAAAAAGGCCCGGGGCCAGCTGTCCC
>JBAXWO010000272.1:0-4350 GCA_037128375.1 bacterium | reverse complement strand
GGGGACGCCTTCACGCCAAGCCCGTCATTGGGGGCCGCCACGGAACATGCCGACCGGCCAACTTCGATACTGTCGTCTTTATTCATTCTAGCCGCGCATTCATCGAGGACGAGTGGGTCAACCTTAGAATAGTAATTAGCGACTGCCTTTCGCCTGCTCCTTGTCGAGTCCCCGCTCAACCCGCCGGACGACTTCCATCAACTCACCCTGCCCCCGGATACTCCACCCTCAGTTTCCTTGCCACTCCCGCACTCTGCCCCAGCGCCAGCCGCGAATTCAACTGTATTCTCTATTCTAAGGGGGACCCCGCAAAGGGGACTTCACGCCTGGATGAGATTCTCCTTTCTTGACCCCGCTATGAGGATGCGGGTATACGGATTACATGAAATCCGAACTTTTAATTCCCGAAGAACACGCGTGATATGCCCCTGACAACCCTTTTCCTGCTGGCGATCTCGCTCACGACGCTTCTCGCCGTGGGTGCCCTGCTCTACTTGTCCCGCCGGCGACTGTCCGCCGAATCCAGCGCCGTCGCCCAGGTGCTCCGCGAGGAACTGCGTCAAAATCGCGAAGACGGCTCACGTGACGCCCGCAGTTTGCGGGAGGAAGTCGCCAAAGCGCAAAAAGACGGTGCGGAATCGGTGGTGAACGTCCTTTCCAAACTGGGCGAACAACAAACCGCACGCCTGACCGAGGTGGTCGCCACGACCGCCCGTCTCGAAGATTCACACCGCAGGGAAATCGGCGCCTTGCGTGACAAAATCGAGGCCCAACTCCGCCTGATCCAGGAAAACAACGAACGCAAACTGGAACAGATGCGCCAGACGGTGGACGAAAAGCTGCACCATACCCTTGAAAAAAGACTGGGCGAGTCTTTCAAGCTCGTGAGCGATCGCCTGGAAGCCGTCCAGCGGGGACTGGGCGAAATGCAGGAACTGGCGAACGGGGTCGGCGACCTGAAACGCGTGCTGACCAACGTCAAGGAACGCGGCACGTGGGGCGAGTATCAACTGGCGGCCATCCTGGAACAGATTCTCACCCCCGACCAGTACGAGGCCAAGTTCCACCCCAAACAGGGCGCGGAGCAGGTTGAGTTTGCGGTCAAACTACCCGGCTCAAAGGAGGGTGGCGGGGAACCGGTATGGCTACCGATCGACGCCAAGTTCCCGAAAGAGGACTATGAGCGGCTGGTGGAGGCGTCGCAGCAGGGTGACGCGGAGGGCGTCAAAAAAGCCACCGCGGGACTGCTCGCAGGCATCGAGAAATGCGCCAAGGACATCCGTGACAAATACATCAACCCGCCGCGCACAACGGATTTCGCCATTCTTTTCATGCCCACCGAAGGACTCTATGCCGAGGTCTTGCGCCAGCCGGGGTTTCATGACCGCCTGCAGCAGAAATACCACGTCCTGCCCACAGGCCCGACCACCCTCTCGGCCATCCTCAACAGCCTGCGGATCGGCTTCCATACGCTGGCTATCGAGAAACGCTCCAGCGAGGTGTGGCACATCCTGGCGGCCGTGAAAGCCGAGTTCGGCAAGTTCGGCGAGGTGCTGGACAAGGTTCAGAAACAGCTCGGCGCCGCCTCGAATACCCTGGAACAGACCAAGGTCCGCACCCGCGTCATGGAGCAGAAACTGCGGCACGTCGAGCAACTGCCCGCCGATCTCGGCGACCGCCTCCTTGAGTTGCCCCCCGGCACCGTCCCGGACGAGGACACGGCCGAAAAATCCGCCTGACCGCGGGGCGGGTGCCTCGCCTACGAGAGCCGGTTGCGGTAATCCTCGTAACCGAATTTCCGCACCACGCGCACCTTCCCCGTGTCCGGCTGATAGAGGGCAATGGATGGCAAGCCCACCCCGTTGAAGGTGTTGTTCTTGACCATCGTATAGTGTGCCATGTCGAGAAACACGAGTTTGCGCCCGATCTCCAACGGTGCCGGGAAGGAATAGTCGCCGATCACATCGCCCGCCAGACAGGTCAACCCGCCCAGCCGATAGGTGTGCGCGAACTCGCCCGGTTGACCGGCTCCCACGATGTTCGGCCGGTACGGCATCTCCAGCACATCCGGCATATGGGCCGCCGCGGAGGTGTCCAGGATGGCAATGTCCATGGCGTTATGCACAATATCCAGCACCGACGCCACCAGCACGCCGGTGTTGAGCGCAATCGCCTCGCCCGGCTCAAGATACACCTCAAGATGGGGATACCGCTGCCGGAATCCCTGGATCACCCGGCACAACCGGTCCACGTCGTAGTCGGCCCGGGTAATGTGATGCCCGCCCCCGAAATTCACCCATTGCATCGTCGCCAGGTAACCTCCGAACCGGGCCTCAACCGCCTCCAGCGTCCTCTCCAGGGCATCGGAGTTCAACTCGCACAGCGTATGAAAGTGCAACCCGGACAATCCCGTCAGATCCTGCCCCTGGAACTGGTCGAGCGTGACCCCCAGCCGCGAGCCTGCCGCGCAGGGATCGTAGAGCGCCACTTTGACCTCCGAGTGCTGGGGGTTGATGCGGATGCCGCAACGAACCGGCTTGCCGGATCGCTCGACCACGGGTTTGAACGCGCGCCACTGGGCAAAGGAATTGAACACGATATGGTGGGCGTAACCGATCAATTCGGGGAATTCATCCGCGCGATAGGCCGGCTCATAGACATGCACCTCGCGCTGGAACTCCTCCGCCGCCAGTCGCGCCTCACATAACGAACTGGCCGCCGCCCCCCAGAGATAACGACGAATCAGGGGAAACGTGCTGAACATGGCGAATCCCTTGAGGGCCAGCAGGATCTTGCACCCCGTGCGCGACTGCACCTCGTCCAGGCGCTTGAGGTTCGCCTCCAATTTCCCTTCATCCACCACGTAGCAGGGCGTCTCTATGCCGTTTGTCTCCACGTTGTCTTCCTTCCCGCTGCGTCCTATTGCTCGGGATCCAGCAGCTCGACCGCCACCTCCACCGCCACGGCCCGCCCGATCATCTCCACGTTCAAAATGACCTTGGTCTTGCCGCGCACCATCTGAACCACACCCTCCAGCCCCTGGAACGGACCGCTCCGGATCGTCACGCGCTTGCCGGCCTGAAACGCCGCGCAGGCATCGAGCGAGGGATCCACCGCCAGCGCCTGATCGATTTGCGCCAGCTCATGCACCAGCTTGTCCTGATCGAGCACATTCAGGATATGAACGATGAAATTACTCTTCAGCACCGTCAGTTTCTCGTCGTCAGAGAAGGCGATGAAGACATACCCGGGGAACACCGGCTTATGCACGGTAACCCGGCGCCGCTGATAGACCTTGGTTTCCTGACGCAGGGGCAGATCATGCTTCAGGGCCTTCACCGCGCAATACTCCGCCATTTTTTTCTCGCACCGCGGCTTGACGTGCAGCACGTACCATCTCGACTCCGGCATTCCTCGTCCCCCTGCCTTCTGACCGATCAGATTCGAACCGGCGGCGGCCACCGCACACCGGAATTCGCGACCTCGAAAACTTCCCCGGTTTGAAATCCAAAGAGCTTTCCTACCATAATCAGCACCGCCCACAACAGGAAAGGAAAGCGTTCGTTCATGGCGCCGACCTTTCCCCTCTCTCGATCTCGCACCCGAGCATCTGGTCGCCATCGAAAAGGAACCGCCCGACGAACGGTCGTCCGGCGAGCAGAAGCGGCAGCCAGATCCGGTCATCAGCCCACATCTCATGATAGGGAATCGCGGAGACCGGGAACCAGAAGGGCAGGGCTTCGTCCGTTTCCTGTGGTTCACCCCGCAGGCCCGAGGCTGCATACGCATAACCCTGGATCGAATGCCCATCAACAAACTGGAACCAAAGTTCGCCAGCCAGCCGCACCCCCTCCGGGCTCACCCGGACTTCCTCCTCCACCTCGCGGATCGCCGCCTGAAGAGGGGTCTCGCCGGGCTCAATCCGCCCCCCGGGCCCATTGAACTTCCCGGCGCCCAACCCGCGCTTCTTGCGGATCAATAGAACCTGGTCATCCCGGAAGATGAGCATCAGGGTGGCGCGCTCGCGCGGCACCCAGCTGCTCCAGTCCACATCGGTAAAGCGAAGATCAGTCATGGCTCTTTAATAACACTGTCGGTCGCGCATGTTATCAATCGTCTCATTATTGTCCAGATATCCGCCATGCCGCCGCAGGGACGTCGGCGGCCACCTAAGTACACGGTGTCAGAAATACGGCTGCGTATTCATCAAGGTGGACCGCGCTGTCCCTAGCGCGGTCAGACGCCGGTAGGGACACCGGCGTCCACCGGGTCGGATACGTCACCGTATTGGCGATGCTGCGTATTCATCAAGGTGGACCGCGCTGTCCCTAGCGCGGTCAGACGCCGGTA
>JBAXWO010000271.1:0-4354 GCA_037128375.1 bacterium | reverse complement strand
GGGTCGGATCGACCTGGTCGGCCTTGTGAAGCCATCGCAGTTTGACGCTCTTGAAGGTGTTGACACCGCTGCCGACGGCGTCGCGATAGATGAACACACCCATGCCCCGCGATCCATCGTCAGCAATTCGGACCGTGTTGGTCGCCCCAGCGGGCATCACGTGCTGAGCAGAGTCCGTGGCGAGTGTCGCGTGTTGCCAATAGTTCCGGTCCTTGGCCGCCGCCGAGTCCTTCTCCGACAGGATTTTCACGAACACCCAGGCCGCGTCCCAGTTCTCGACCTCCATATCCTTGCCGGTCGCGCTGGTCTTGGCGGGTTCCGTCCATTTGGCGCGCCAAGAATAGGACCACGACAGGTCGAACGTCACCCAACTATACTCCGCCGTGCCGGCCTCCCACTTGACGTTCGTGACGCCGAAATCATAGGTCGGCGCGCCGTGAAACCGCGCGTCCGCAAGATCATCCGCGCGGGCTCCGGATACGGCCGCCAGCAGCATCGAACAAGCCAGTACACGGAAAAACCGCCTCGCATCGGCGACAGAGAACTCATTCAGATCGAACATAGTTTTTTTCCCATTTTATTGGCGATTCGTTTGTTCGCGCCTACCGGGCAGAAGAAATATGATTGTAGTCCATTGTCTGTGGCAAACGCACGTATTATCTTCCACGATTCGTTCACGGTTTTTTCGCCCCATCGCCCGGATCGTGCTCGTAGGCCAGCACCTCGCCCTGCCCGACCATGAGGATTGCGTTCGGCGTGAAGTAGGGCGCATACTGGGCCGTGGCCGCCTTGTCGCGAATCTCCTCATTCCGGGGCAGACGCCAGCCGTTGGGGTTGTTGCCCTTCCCATCGATAACCTGGATCCAGCTCCGGTAGACGTAACTATCCTTCACCCGCTCGTTGCTGTTGACGTTCACCAGCAGGTGATCCGGCAACGCGGGTCCGAGGGTCATCAGGGGCTGCATCGTGGGCGAAAGCCGGCCGCGAAACGCGATCCCGGTGATCGCGGGATCGAGCACCAGCACCTCATTGGTTCCTCCCTCCATCTGGCGGAACGCGATCGCGGCGTCGCCGATCACTGTCGCGTAATTGAAGGCGAACGGTTCCCCTTGTGAGCGCTGCAGAACCCGTCCGGTCTCTCCGCTGAGCAACACCAGTTCTTCCTTCTCGGTCTGCGCCAGCACCATTTCATTCAAGACCTGGTACTTGATGATCGCGAGCTCAGGCGGGGACGTCCAGGCGGTGCCCCCCCTCCGGAGGTTCTTCGCGGTCAGTTGTTGTTTCTCAAGCACGGGACTGCCCACGTCCAAGGCGGCGGGCGACCAGCGCTTCGCGCCGCGATTGCGATTGAACCGTGTCCAAGCCGCCTGTTGATCAAGGTGCCGGCGTGTCACGATGGCGCCCGTCCAGGGATCCAGCGTGAGAACCTGAGCCGTCTGGCCCGACACTTTGCCGACGAACACAAGGCCCTCCGCCGAATTCAAATTTGGATAAGGCACCGCGCCGAGCCCCAGCAGCGACTCCATTTCCGTGCGCCTCCAGATGACTTGGCCGGTCAGCACGTCCATGCTTGTCAGAAGCCCGCCCTCGCCTTGAACCCCGGTTGTCACCAGACCGTTCCGGCTCAGGACCGGATAGTTGTAGGCGGCGCGGCCCGCCAGGCTGGACTGGAAAACCCCATTCGTCATGAGAACGCCCGACCACACATCGACCCAGGCCCTGCTGTTGTCGGCGCCGTACAATGTCAGCAGGTGTTCGTTTGCCAGCGCCGTCTGGTTGATGGAGAAGGCGCCGTTCGTCTGCCATCGCGGCTGACCGGTTTCCAGTGTCAGACACCCGATCTGCTTCTTCTGCGCGTTCCAGTAGAACGCACCGGCCGGGACCATTAGGAAGCCGGTCCCGGCGTCCAGAGTCTTGCGCCAGCGCAACCGCCAGGGCGGCAGGGGGAGCGCGGCCGCATGTGTCGCGGCGAGTTTCAGGAATTCCGGCGCGCGTTCGCCGGCGTCCGACGCCGGCCATTCGTCGCGCAACTGCGCGAGGCCCTGAGGCCACTTCATCCGCTCGTAGAGCCGCGCCAGTTCCCCGGCGATGACGACCCGATTCGAGCGCGCCCCCAGCGCCAGGGACCGCTGCAGGATCGTCTCGGCGATTCCCCAATCTCCGCGGTCGGCTGCAAGTTGCGCGGCCTTCAACGACGCCTCGCGGCCCGCCTCAGCATCCGGGAAGAACGTCGCCACTTCAACCAGCGCGGTCCACGCCGCCGCCGGTCCGAGTCGGGCCAGCGCTTGCGCGGCGGGCGCATCCAGAAGCGCCCGCCCTTTCGCCGCGTCCTCCCCGTACAGGGCGCGGATGCGCTGCGCGGCCAGCCGGCGCGTCGACACGGTCCAGTCGGCATCGCCCAGGGTCGGCGCAATGCTTGCATCGGCCGACGCCAGAAGGTCCTCATAGCGGGCCAGCGCCTCGTTGGTGTCCCCCGTCCGCTCGAGGCATTGCGCCAGTCGCCAGGTGGACTCGGCCCGTTCCGTCGTGGTCGTCGCCACGGCGCACGCCTCCGCATAGAAGGCCTTCGCCGCCCCGGCGTCCCGTTCCGCCGCGGACCAGAGCGCGTTCAGCAAGGGGCTTCGGATGGCCTCTTCCCCGGCCGTGCCGCGCGACCGCTTCCAGGCTTCCCGCAGGTCCGCGACGGCCTCCGCGTAACGCTCGATTCCCGCGTACAGCCGGCCGCGTTCCGCATGGGTTTGCGCGCTCGGCTCCCGCGCCAGTCGTTCGGTCAGGCGGGCAAACACCGGGCGGCTTGGGATCAGCGCATAGAGTTGCTCAGGCCCCGCCACCAGCAGTCGATCGCCATTCGCGTATAGGTTGCCCAGCGGCCAGCCGTTCATGGTTTGCGCCCGCATCTGGCCGGCCTTGGTCCCATCTTCGGCGCGCAGGCGCAGGATCGTCCGACCGGAGGGGATCAGCACCTCGGGCCCGCACAGCGCGCCTCGCCCCGTGCTCCCGCCGATCGCCGTCCGCCAGTGTTCCCGGCCGTTCGTCAAGTCCACGCAGGCCACGGTCCGCGCGCCCGCGACAATCAGCCGCGCGCCCTGCCGGCCCACGACGTAGGTCACGTCATTCGGCTTGCGCCGCGCCCACAACGGCGCGCCGGTCCGCCGGTTGAATGCCAGAAGCTCCGGCGAATCCTCCGGCAGCGCCACCACCGTTTCGCCCGCGACCAGCGCCAGGCTCTCCTCCCACATGACCTCCACATTAGACTCCGGTGCCGCGGTGTTCACCCCAGGCGCCCATCCGGTCTCGTCGTCATCGCCCATCCATTCCACGCGGCCAGTCGCCTCATTTGCGGCGTTGGTGGCGAAAGAAGCGAGCTGCGGCTCGTAGAAGGTCGTCCACAGCACGTTGCCGTCGCACCCGTCCAGGCAGATCACCGAACCGTTGCCGGGACAGAGATAGGCGGTCGTGCCATCGACCGTCACGTTCATGGGCGCTGCGCGCGGCGCCGGGGCTGCGGGCCCGTAGGCCAGCCGGGTCCGCCAGACCACGGCGCCGCTGGCCGCGTCGAGCCCGATCGCGCCAAGACCGGAATCGTCCTCGACGGGCGTCAGCAGCAAGCCGGCGCACGGCACCGGAACGGCCGCGAACCGGATCGTGTTGGCGCGCCAGGGGTCCTGCGTTTTCGACGGCACCGGTTCCGCGTCCGCGATCCTCTGCTTGTCGTCGGCATCGGTCAGCCGGAGCGTATGCATGAGGCGCGTGTCGGCGAACGTGCCGCCCTGTGGATAGAACCGCGCGGCCATGGGCGCACGGTTCGACGCCGCATTGTTGACATAGATTTGAAATCCCACTTCGCAACCCGGGCGTGGACGGATGCCCAGGGCGCTCCATGGCAGCATGGCTTCGAACCGGTAGCCCCGGGGCGCGGACGCGCCGGCAACGGTCGCCTCCACTGCGGCGTTGGCGCGCCCGGACGGCGCGCTGCTGCGCCGGTCGTATAGCAGGAGGCGCGTCTCCTTGTAGCGTGGATCGACGCCGGTCCCCGCGACGACCTGTATGCTGTTCGGGCCTCCACAGCGGTCCGCCAGGAACATTTCGATGGAGTCCCCCGACCAGAGATTGGACACCGCGTCGGACTCCTGAATGTCCGTATCGACAACATCGGCCCTGACCAGCAGGCCGGTATTGTTCCACGCCAGGCCAATAGTGGCACCAGGCCAGGTTTGGCCCGCGCCGGCGTCGGTGCAGGCGACGGGAATCTCCAGCCCGCGTCTCTGCCAGTCGTCGAGGCGGCCGTCCACCGCGATGCCGTCGGCAAAGGACACATCCCAGACCGCGCCGCTCGCCACGGGTGCCGCCGGTG
>JBAXWO010000270.1:0-4354 GCA_037128375.1 bacterium | reverse complement strand
ATCCGCAACCTGCCCGGCGATCCGCAGCCCCTGATCGCCCTGGCGGAATACACGGTTCGCCGGGCGACATGATTGTGAAGAGAAGTTGAACCGCAGAATATCGAACAAGGAACCGCAGAATCATGATGGAGAAAGCGTTAAGACATCAACAAAATCCCAATCTTAACTTCTAAAATCGCCGTTCCTTATTCGCTATTCTGCGGTTCAATTCGATGTTTTCGCCATGGAAGCTATCGCCGTCATCTTTCCCTCGCCCCTCCCTTACGACGAAGCTATGCAGCTTCAGGAAACGCTCGTGAGCGCGCGGTTGAGTCACCGGATTCCCGACGTGGTCTTGCTCCTTGAGCACCCACCGGTGATCACGCTGGGCATCCGCGCCAAAAGGGAGCACCTGCTCCTTTCCCCCGAGGCGCTCGCCCGGCGTGGCATCGCCCTGACCGAGAGTCCCCGCGGCGGCGATATCACCTACCACGCCCCAGGCCAACTCATCCTGTATCCCATCCTGCAACTGAAGCCCGCTGAGGCCGATGCCCATTCGTATGTTCATGCGCTGGAGGAAATCGCCCTGCGCACCGCCGCACGATTCGGCGTCACCGCCTACCGCCGAGCCGGGAAAACCGGCGCCTGGACTGATCAGGGTAAACTCGCCGCCATCGGGGTCCGCTTCCGGCGCTGGGTGTCGTCACATGGGATGAGCTTCAACGTCAACGTTGACCTGGCCGGGTTCGACGCCATCGTTCCCTGCGGACTTCGAGGGGAACCGGTCACCTCTCTTCGCGCGCTGCTCGCCGACGACGGCCCGACCCTGGAGGCTGTGCAAAACGAGACGATCCATCAGTTCGAACGGATCATGGGCCGCCCCACCCGACGGCTGACGCCGGATGAACTCAAGACCAAACTGGGATGACGCACGGCACAACCGCGGCGACACACCGCGTTCTTATTCCCGCACCTGACCACTGCCGCTGATCACGTACTTGTAGGTGGTCAACTCTTCCAAGCCCATCGGACCGCGGGCGTGCAGCTTGTCGGTGCTGATGCCGATCTCGGCACCCATCCCGAACTCGCCACCGTCGGTAAACCGCGTGGAGGCGTTGAGGTAGACGGCGGCCGAGTTGACCTCCTGGGCGAACTGCTTCTGCGCCTCCGCCGCACTGGCCACAATGGCATCGGAATGATTCGATCCGTACCGGTTGATGTGATCGATGGCCGCTTGAACCGAAGGCACCACCCGCACCGCCATAATCAAATCCAGATACTCGGCGTACCAGTCCTCCTCGGTAGCCGGCAGCATCGACGGGACCACCTGGCGTGCCCTTTCATCCCCGCGCAGTTCGACTTTGAGCGCCTGTCCCAGCCGTTTCGCCACCATGGGCAGGAATTGGGCCGCCACATCCTGATGCACCAGCAGGGTCTCCATGGAGTTGCAGACGCCGGGTCGCTGGCATTTGGCGTTCTCGCAGATCTTCAGCGCCATCTCAAGGTCGGCGGAGGCATCCACATAGACATGGCAGACGCCCTTGTAGTGCTTGATCACCGGAACGCGCGCCTGCTCAACCACCGCCCGGATCAGGCCCTCTCCCCCGCGCGGAATTACCAGATCGACCTTGCCTTCAAGCTGCACGAGTTCCTTGACGGCATCCCGATCGGTCGTGGCGACCAGTTGAAGGGCGTGCTCCGGTAGCCCCTTCTTCTTCCCGCCGGCCTGCAGGGCTTCAACAATGGCCTGATTGGACAGCATCGCCTCTTTCCCGCCGCGCAGGATGACGGCATTGGACGTCTTGAAACAAAGCCCGGCGGCATCAGCGGTCACGTTCGGACGCGCCTCGAAAATGATCGCGATCACCCCGATGGGAACCCTGATCTTGAGAATCTCAAGCCCATTCGGACGGATCCAGCGACTGATCGTCGCCCCGACCGGATCCTTCAGCCCCGCCACATCACGCAATCCCTTCGCCATGGCATTGATCCGGGAATCGGTGAGCGTCAGACGATCGATCATCGCGGCCGTCATTCCCGCCGTCCTGGCGGCCAAAACATCCTGGGCGTTAGCCGCTTTCAGGGTTTCCCGCCGCGCTTCAAGCTCGTCGGCCATGACCTGCAGAATGATGTTCTTCTTCCGCGCCGAGAGACGGGCCAGTTCGCGAGAGGCCGTGACCGCCCGATCCCCCATCGTCACCATGTCCTCATGCAGGCTCATAGGCACTCCTATCCAACCGTTCACTTCGCCACGGAGGCAACCACAAACGTGCCGACATCCTCACCGCGCATAACACGGCCAATAACGCCCGGCGCTCCTCCATCGGCAATCACCACATGGCAGCCGGCGTGCGCCGCGGCCTGGGCCGCCCTCAGCTTTGACCCCATCCCACCCTTGGACAGGGCGCTTTTCTGCCCCGTCACCAAGGCCAGGGTCTTCCGATCCACGCGCTCGAGAACCGGCACCCGGCGCGTCTTGCCGTTGACGCCCGGCGCGCGTAAACCATCCACCGTGCTCAAAATAATCAGCAAATCCGCCCGGATCAGATTGACCAGCAGCGAGGCGAGAAAGTCGTTGTCGCCAAGCTTGATATCGGCGCGAATCTCCTCATCCGCCACCACGTCGTTCTCGTTGACGATGGGAATCACGCGATGCCGCAGCATGTTTTCCATGGTACGCCGGGCATTGGTCAACCGGATCTCGTGGTTGAAATCGTCATGCGTCAGGAGCACCTGCCCCACCTTGCACCGCCTGGCGGTGAACAGCTTGTCGTACGTGGTCATGAGACGGCTCTGTCCCACGGCGGCGGCCATCTGGAGGTCCGGCACGGCTGTTGGACGGGTCTTCATTCCCAACGCTTCCATTCCCGCGCCAATGGCCCCGGAGGTGATGACCACCAACTCAATGCCATCCTGCCGCAAGCGGGCCAGATCCCGCACCAGTGCCCGGATGCGACGGTGCTCCGGCCGACCGGTCTTCTGAATCAGCACCCGGCTGCCGATCTTGACGACCACCCGGCGCGCCTCCCCTATTCCCTGCCTGAGTTTCAATGAAGCATTCATTCCGTTTCAAGTCCCATCCCTGATCAAAAACTACCGGAGCTAGTTATCATACTGGCCCTATCGCTGTCGAGCCGCCGCCCCTTTGAAAAAATTACGCAAAATCTTGAACCCATCCGGATAGGCCTCGCACGCTTCTTCCGGATGGAACTGAACACCGTAAAGCGGTTTACGCCGATGGACGAACGCCTGCACCCGGCACGCCGGACTGCTGGCCAGCACCACAAGGTCGCGCCCCAACGTCTTGACTTCACTCCGGTGAAACTGCTGAACCCGAACCCGCTCTCCGCACCCCGCAAAAAGAGGGTCCGGTTTAACGACTCGAATGGGATAGACACCCCACTCCTTGTATTCGCCGGGATGATAGGTCGGATTGTGGTCGGCGTCGTCCCCCTCCAGTGCCCGCATCCCACCCAGCGTGCTGCCGTGAAATTCAGCGATAAGCTGGTGCCCGCCGCAAATCCCCAACTGGGGGATCGCCGACCGCATCACCACCTGGCGGTAGTTCCGAGTCTGCCGGATATCGTAATCCTCGAACGGGGTGGAGACGCCGCTATGGCAGATGGCCCATGGCTTGACGCGCTCCAACATGCTGAGGCTGAGCTGCTTGTAGTGAACCATCAGGCAGAAATCTCCAGACGTCTCCTCGAGCGTCAACTTCTTCTTATGCCAGTTCCCGGTTCTGTAGACGGCTTCTGTCTCCGTTACGACAAATAGGATCATAGTGCGTTACCCCATTGACACATTTCGACGAACGGCCGATTATGAAACAGCACTGGCCGTTTGGCGAGTCATTAGCGATCAAAACTCTGTGCCTTATGAGAGACCCGGTTTCATTCCATCCTTTGCTAAGTCTCAGCCGGCTGGCTTGCTGCCTGTCGCCCCTGCTTCTTTGCTTCACCTCCCTCCCTGCCGCCGCCCTGCCGGATCTCTTCACCCGCTTTTCGGCTGACCGGGAGGGCCTCTATGCAGGCGAGCCCTTCCAACTCACCCTCGCACTCCACATCGCGGGTGATACTCTCGACGAACCGGTATCCATCTCCGGCCTGCCATCACCCGATCAACTCCGTTTGGGGCCCTTTCAGGAACTCCCCATCGAGACCGTGACGATGGAAGACCGCGTGTACGAAGTCCGCCGATTCCGTTGCCGCGCTGAGGCGCGCATCGCCGGTTCCATAGTCCTGGCGCCCGTTCTCCATGGAAATCGCATCCAGGAAACCCGCTCCTATTTCTTCGTCCAGCGCCAACAGATCCCGGTCAACATCCCGACCGAACCGCTGACCCTGATCGTTCGCCCCCTCCCTGAAGCCGGTCG
>JBAXWO010000027.1:0-12682 GCA_037128375.1 bacterium | reverse complement strand
TGATGGCCGAGCGCACGCCCCTCTCCACACACAGCGCCACCTCGATCGGGCCCGCCCGGTCATACCCTTCATTGAACTGGGGTGGATCCTGGGCCAAATCGCTCTCCGCCCAACTCCGCCCGTCGGTCACGGCCAGCACGTCCACGCGGGGACGATCCACCTCATCGGCCAGACTGCCCTGCGGCGACGCCTGCACCAGGGGGGTCACCGAACGGGGCGAGGTGAAGACCGTCACCGACCCCGCGAGACCGGCCACCACGGGATGGCGGCCGTATTGGGTCACGGGAACCTCACCCAGGCCTGACGCCGTGGACATCATCCGGTCCAGTGGCCACACGGATCCCCGGCGGGGATCAACCACCCGGTCATGGCCCAGTTTGACCCCCCAATCCTGTAGCAGGGACTCCACCCCCACCTCCCCCGCGGAATCCAGCAGAAACATGACGCGCCCGCTCCGGCCCAGGTACTCGCGAATCTTTCCGACTTCCCAGGAGGATAATTTCTGGGCGGGACCGGCCACCACGAGCACCGAGCAATCGTTGGAAATCCCCGAGCCCGACTCGATTGTCAGGGGTCGCACCTCCGCCACACTGTCGCGAATTTCGCCGGCAATTTCGGAATACCCGGTACGGTCATTGAAATCATCGAGGCGCCGCTCCCCGTGACCGGACAGGAAGTAGACCACCGGCGGCGCCTCCTGCGAGAGGGTGTACAACGTCGAGGCAAGCCCCCGTTCCAGATTCGACAGGAAGACACCGCCGCGCTGGCCCGGCCGCATCGCCCCTCCGCCCTTGGAGGCAAAGGCGGCCAGCGGCAGCACCTTCCAGCGGCGTCCGCACTCCACCACCAGCACGCCCGTCTCCCTGAGACGGAACCGGCTCACTAGGTCCCGTGTCCCGCTGAGATCCGTATCCGGATCCATGACCCTGACCGTCACCAGGGGCGACGCCTGTCGATACTGATCCAGGATCCGCACTACCGACGGCACCACCCGCTCGCCTGACGAGGCCAGCAGGGTCACTTCCGCCGGTGCCTTCAGGCCCGCCAGCACCTTCCGGCTTTGCTCCGTTATGCCCCCCGCGCCCGACACGCTCCAGTTGGCCTGCATCCCGTGCCTTAGGGAGATGTAGTTGACCAGGACCACCAACAGCGCCGCCAGCACGAACGACACAGCCATATTCATCACGCCGGCCACGCGCCCGAACCGGACCGCCTGGATCAACCTGACATTCAGAAAGAGCAACACCGCCACAACCGAGACATAGAAAATAACGGAACGGCTATCCACCACGCCCGCGGCAAATCCCGCCACGTGCGAACTCATGGCAACCAGATTTCCCATCCCGTCGGCACCGCCCTCGCCGATCCAGTTGCGAAGGGACCCCCGGAAAACCAGCAGACTCCCCACGACGAACGTGGCGGCGCCCGCCGCCATCTGCCGGCGCAATAGCTGGGAGATCAGCATCCCGGTGGCGGTCAGCATGCAGACGACCAGCAGAACGATGCACACCCCGGCCGCCCAGGCACCCGCATCCACCCCGTGCCAACCCGGATCGACCAGTCTGAGCAACCACGGGTAACACACCGCCGGAAAGCACAACATCATCATCCAGGATACCCCGGCGGAAAATTTCGCCAGGACAATATCCGCCTCGCCCAACGGAACCGTCATCAACAGTTCCAGCGTGCCGCTCTCCCGCTCCTCACCCAGTAACCGCACCGAACAGCTTGAAGTCGTGGCCACCACGGCCATCCAGAATAACAGTCCGCCGAACGTAATCTCCGACGTCAACAGCCCCTTGCCGGGCAGGGTCACCGCCAGAACCCAGAACCCCAGCCCGGTCAGGGCCAGGAAGGCGGCGCCCATGAGGTAATTCGCCGGCCCCGACAGCCAGGCCCGAATCTCACGCCGATAGAGCACGCGGAAAGCACTCATGGCGTCGCCCCCTTGCGCGCCACGGCCATCACGACTTGCCCGAGGTTTTGCGCCTGGTACCCGGCCATAAGCTCGGCCGGTGTCCCGGACGCCGCCAGCCGGCCGCGGTCCATGACCAGGATCCGCCCGCACAGCGTCTCGGCCTCCGTCATGTCATGCGAGGAAAAAACAACCGTGTGATCCCCGCGGAGATTCGCCAGCAGGGACCGGATTCTTTCCGTATTCAGGGGATCCAGCCCCAGGGTCGGCTCGTCCATCAAAATCACGGGGGGATCGTTCACCAGGCAGTCGGCCAGCAGGACGCGACGCACCTCTCCCTTGGAAAGTTTGCCCATCAGCGCCCGCTCAAGTCCCGCCAACCCACAGCGGCCCACCAATTCCCGCAGACGCTTCTGGCGCGCCCGGCCGACCAGGCCTTTCAAACGCGCCCTGAACATCAGGTATTCCATCACGCGCATCTCGCCGTAGACGGGATCCCGTTCGGGCAGATAACCGATCACCCGTCGCGCGGCCAGCGACGCGTGGAGCGTGCTGTGTCCGTCAATCGACACCGTCCCTTCGCTGGGCATGTGGTAACAGGCCAGGATTCTCAGGAGCGTGGTCTTGCCCGCCCCGCTGGGACCGATCAACCCGACCATCTCCCCCTGATCGATCTTTGCGGATACATCACGGAGGGCAATGACCCCTCCAAAACGTTGTCCGACATGGCTGATATCAATCATAAGTGGCGTCCGACTCTCCGGTGCTGCATCAAGGTAAGCGGCCATTATGACGGGGCCAGCCGTGACGTCAAGCCGCAGTTGCTTTCGGTCTGGCCCAGCCGGGGTCCGCTTCACCCAAGGCCTCCACGCTCCCGCAAGAAAGCTTGAAAAGCGTCCACCAGATGTTCATGATCTCACCGCATAGTTTGCATTCAAGAAAGGAAAAGTCATGAAACCGTTACAGAACACACCGAAGGTCAAACTGGCTATCGTAGGAGTGAGTCGTGATTGCTTTCCGATCGAACTGACACGCACCCGCCTGAAAGCCGTCGTAGCCGCCTGCCGGGCGCTCGATCTGCCGGTCATCCCCTGCTCGGTGGTCATCGAAACCGAAGCCCACGCCATGGCGGCGCTGGAAGAACTGACCGCCAAAGGCGCCAATGCCGCCGCGATCTATCTCGGCAATTTCGGTCCCGAGGGGCCCCTGACGATCTTCGCGAAGAAGTTCGGCAAGCCCTTCATGCTCTGCGCCGCCGCAGAGGAAACGTGCGGCAACCTCATCGATGGGCGCGGGGATGCCTTTTGCGGCATGCTGAACGCCTCCATGAACTGCGGGCTGCGGCACTTGCACCCGTACATTCCGAACATGCCCGTCGGGCTGCCCAACCAGATCGCCGAGATGATCGCCCACTTCGTGGATGTCGCCCGGGTGGCGATCGGCATGCGGGACTTGAAGGTGTTCTCCTTCGGACCACGCCCCCACGACTTCTATGCCTGCAACGCCCCGATCAAGCCTCTGTACGACCTGGGGGTGGAAGTCATGGAGAACTCGGAACTGGATATGCATGTGCAGTTCCAGTCCGTGGCCTCCCGCACCCGGGAAATCAAGGCCATCGCCAAGGATATGGCCGCGGAACTCGGAGCGGGCAACCAGCACCCTGAGAAACTGGAGCCATTGGCCCAGTTCGAGCTCGCCCTGACCTCGTTCTTCAAGGCCAATCTCGGGGCCAGCCAGTTCGGACTCTTTGCCAATAAGTGCTGGCCGGCGTTCGAGAAGGCGTTCGGGTTCGTCCCCTGCTATGTCAACAGCCGTCTCGCCGCGCGCGGCATCCCCGCCGCCTGCGAGGTGGATATGTACGGGGGCGTCTCCGAATACATGTGCCAGCTGGCCTCCCAGCATCCGGCCACCATTCTGGACATCAACAACACGGTCCCCGACGACCTGCCGATCAAGGACCTGCAGGGGGCAGGCCGCCGCGATCTGTTCATGGGATTCCATTGCGGGAACACCCCGGCATGCTGCCTGTGCGAAGGCTGTTCCATGAAGTTCCAGCTCATCATGCGCCGCCTGATGGAACCGGATACGCCGCCCAACATCACCTGCGGCACGCTGGAGGGAACCCTGCGCCCGGGCCCCACGACCGTCTACCGCCTGCAAAGCACCGCGGATTGCCGCCTGCAGAGCTATGTGGCCGACGGCCATATCCTGGATGCGGACCCGGCCTCCTTCGGTGGCATCGGCATCTTCGGCGTGAAGGACTTCGCGCGGTTCTACCGCCATGTCCTGATCGAGAAGCAATTCCCGCATCATGCGGCCATCGCCTTCAAGCACAGCGGCCGCATCCTGTACGATGCCACCAAACTGCTGGGAGTCGCCGACATTCAGGCCCCTCGCCCCGCCGGCATGCCGTATCCCAGCGAAAACCCGTTCGAAACATGACGTCAACGGGAGACGCCGCCCGCAGCGGCGTCTCCCCTCTTTTCTCCACCGACTTTGGAGCACCCTATGAAGCATTACGCACTCGGTCTGGACTACGGAACCAATTCCTGCCGCTCACTGATCGTCGATCTCGCGGATGGCGCCGAACTCGCCAGCCATGTTTTTTCCTACCCCAGCGGAAAACAAGGCATCCTCTTGGACCCGAAGGATCCCAACGTGGCGCGCCAGAATCCGCAGGACTACCTGGATGCCTTCGTCGCCATCAAGGAGGCCATCAAGATCGCCCGCAAGAAACGCCCGGGCTTCAACCCGCATGAGATCATCGGCATCGGCGTGGATACCACCGGCAGCACGCCGCTCCCGGTCGACATCCAGGGCCTCCCGCTGGCCTTCAATCCCAAGTTCAAGAAGAACCTGAACGCGCAGGCCTGGTTGTGGAAAGACCACACCAGCTTCGCCGAAGCCGCCGAAATCACCGCGACCGCCGCCAAACTGCGGCCGCAATTCCTGGCCAAGTGCGGCGGAACCTACTCCTCGGAATGGTTCTGGAGCAAGATCCTGCACTGCAAACGCGTGGCGCCGGAGGTATTCAAGGCCGCGCACAGCTTTGTGGAATGCTGCGATTTCATTCCCGCCGTCCTGGCTGGCAACACCCGCCCCGATCAGCTGGTGCGGGGCGTGTGCGCCGCCGGACACAAGGCCATGTACTGCGAAGAATGGAACGGTCTGCCGGATAAGAAGTTCCTCGCCCGGCTCGATCCCGCCCTGGCGGATCTGCGCGACCGCCTGTTCGCCAAGGCCGTCCCCTCCGACCGGTTGGCCGGCCGTCTCTCGAAGGAATGGGCCGCCAAACTGGGCCTCAAGGAAGGCACCGCCATCGCCGTCGGCGCGTTCGACGCCCACATGGGCGGCGTCGGCGCTGGCATCAAGGTCGGCACCCTGGTCAAAATCCTGGGAACAAGCACCTGCGACATGATGGTGTGGCCGGCAAATAAGCGGCTGGCCGATATCCCCGGCGTCTGCGGCATCGTCAACGGATCCGTCCTGCCGGGCTATCACGGCATTGAAGCCGGCCAGTCCGCCGTGGGCGATATCTTCCTGTGGCTGGTGAATAATCTTGTGCCGGACCGTTACGGGAAAACCCAGGACGAGAAGTTCGTCCGCCTGGCCAACCTGGCCGCCGGTCAAAAACCGGGCGGTCACGGCCTGCTGGCACTCGACTGGAACAACGGAAACCGCACCATCCTGGTCGATGTCCGGCTGAGCGGACTCCTGCTGGGCCAGACCCTCCATACCGAAGCACACGAAATCTACCGGGCGCTGATTGAGGCGACGGCGTTCGGCGCGCTGACCATCATCAAGCGCATCGAGGAGTATGGAGTGCCGGTGAAGGAAATCATCAACTGCGGCGGCCTGGCGGCGAAGAATCCGCTGCTGATGCAAATCTACGCGGATGTCACCGGCCGGCCCATGAAAATCTCCCGCAGCGACCAGACCTGCGCCCTCGGCGCCGCCCTCTTCGGCGCGGTGGCGGCGGGCCGGAAAGCCGGCGGTTATGACAGCGTGGCGGCCGCCCAGAAAGCCATGTGCGGGGTCCGGAGCACCGTCTTCACCCCCATCCGGGCAAACCATGAGGTCTACAAGAAACTCTACTCGCTTTACCGCGAGATGCACGATGCCTTCGGGACACCCACCTGGTCGGGAAAACTTGATCGCGTCATGAAAGACCTGATCGTCCTCAGACAGCAACAACGATCGTAAAGCGGCAAGGGAATCCCATGATGCTGGAACAATTGCGCAAGGAGGTCTGCGAGGCCAATCGCGACCTCGTAGGCCACAAACTGGTGCTGATGACCTGGGGCAACGTCAGCGGAATCGACCGCAAGGAGGGCTTGATGGTCATCAAGCCCAGCGGGGTCCCCTATTCCAGCCTGACTCCGGATAATATGGCCGTGGTGGATATGGAGGGCAAGCCGGTCGGAAAAAGTATGCGGCCGTCCTCCGACGCCCCGACGCATCTGGCCCTGTACACGGCCTTTCCGCAAATCGGAGGCATCACCCACACGCACAGCACACACGCCACGATGTTTGCCCAGGCCTGCCGCCCCATTCCCTGCCTGGGCACAACCCATGCCGACCATTTCTATGGCGAGATTCCGGTTACCCGCGCGCTCGGGAAAAGGGAGATCGAGGCAAACTATGAGCGGAACACCGGGTTGGTCCTGATCGAGTTGTTCAACCGCCATGACCCGATGCAGATGCCGGCCGCCCTGGTGGCACACCATGGCCCCTTCACCTGGGGCAAGTCCCCGCTGGAGGCGGTTGAGAACAGTGTGGCCCTGGAGGAGGTGGCCCGCATGGCCATGGGGACCCTGCAATTGGCCCCGCAACACCCCCCGATACCCAAGATGCTTCTGGATAAGCACTTCCTTCGCAAGCACGGTCCCGGCGCCTACTACGGGCAAAAAAACGGATGAGGTCCGCCCACGATCGCAAGCACGCGCTGGAGTTCACCTGGCCTGATCCGCCGCTCCAGGTCGCGCTCGTCGAACCCGAGATTCCGCCCAATACCGGAACCATCGCCCGCCTGTGCGCCGCCACGGGCTCGCGCCTGCACCTGATCGGGCCCCTCGGTTTCCGCCTGACCGACTCCCGCCTCCGCCGTGCCGGCCTGGATTACTGGGATTCGGTCGACCTTTCCCGTCACGACACCTTTGGCGAATTCCAGGCCGCCGTCCCCACCGCCCGCTTGTTCTTTTTCAGCACAAGGGGCCGCACATCGTATTCGTCCGTCGCGTATCGCCCGGGCGACGCCTTGGTTTTCGGCAACGAGTCGCACGGCTTGCCCGATGAACTCCTGGCGGGCCGCGAGCCCCAGGTCCTGGGCATCCCCATGCGCGTCGACCATGTGCGGTCCCTGAATCTTGCCACCGCCGTCGGCATCGTGCTATATGAGGCGCTCCGACACATCCATCAAGAGGGTAACCATGAGTGATAAAACAGGATTAAGCAGTGACGATCTTCAGATTCTACGGACCCTGGCCCGGCGCAAAATGGACATTGCGTCCGACCCGGTCAACCTCGAGCGCCGGGACGCCTGGTACCGCCTGGACGCCGGAGCAAAAGATTCCCGCCCCATGCTCCTGACCGAACCTAACGCCATCGTCGATGTGAACAGACCCTTGCCCGTCTCCGCTCTCCAGTGCCGGGATGCCTGGGCCCGGGATGTCGAGTGCGGATTGCGTTACGAGATCTTCATGTTCGAGGCACTGAAAGACGATCACGTCGTCGAGCCGTTTTACGCCGTCAACTGGCATGTATCCATCAGTGATTACGGGGTCCCCGTCGTCGAGCACCGGGCGGACGACTATCAGGGCATGGGCTCGCGATCGTGGGATCCGCCGATCAAGGATTTGGAGCGGGACTTCGCAAAACTCCACCCGCGCTCGTGCGCCGTCAATCGCGAGTCCACACTGGCGTACAAGGCCCGTATGGAAGCCATCTTCGGGACCATCCTTCCGGTAACCCTTCGTGGCTCATATTGCTGGTCCCATGGCATGACCAACACCGCCATCAATCTAGTCGGCTTGGAAAACCTGATGCTTTTCATGTTTGACCAGCCCGAGGGACTTCATCGGCTGATGGGATTCCTGAGAGATGACTATATCGCCGTCGCCAAGTGGATGGAAAAGGAAGAACTCCTGACCCTCAACAACCTGAACGATTACATCGGATCGGGCAGTATGGGCTATACCCGTGACCTGCCCCAGCCCGACTGGAAACCAGGCTTGCCGGTCCGGACCCGGGATCTCTGGGTTCTGAGCGAATCGCAGGAAACCGTGGGCGTCGGGCCTGAGCAATTCGCGGAGTTCATTTTTCCCTACCAGCGCAGCGTCATCGAACGATTCGGGAAGTGCTACTACGGTTGCTGCGAACCCGTCAACAACCGCTGGCACATCCTGAAGACCCTCCCCACTCTGGCCCGTGTATCGGTCTCGCCCTGGGCCGACGAAGCCTTCATGGCTCGCGAATGCGGGCGCCGGATCGTCTATTCCCGGAAACCGAATCCCACGCTGATCAGCACCTCACGCTTCGATGAGGACGCCATCCGCGCCGACTTGCGCCACACGCTCTCGGTGGCCGGCGGGTGCCGCCTGGAGATCATCATGAAAGACGTGCATACCCTTAACAATTGTCCGGAACGCCTCGCACGCTGGGTCGAACTGGCGCGCGAAGCGATCGCGGACACAACAGGCTGATACCGCGTGGGCCGCTTATTCGAATGGAACCCGATCACGATCAAACGGTGGCGACGCTTCCGTCGCCTCCGCCGGGCCTGGGTTTCGTTCTGGGTCCTGATCGTCCTTTATGCGCTGAGTCTCGGATCCGAGCTCCTCTGCAACAATGAACCGCTTTACGTGCGATTCGAAGGCCATTCGTATTTTCCCGTATTCCGGTATTACCCCGAGGAGGTCTTTCTCAAGAACGGCAGGAAAACCCGCCCTGACTACAAGCAGATCGCGGGCTCACCGGCCTTCAGCACCGCCTCAAACCGCATCCTCTTTGCCCCCATCCCCTTCGGTCCGAACGAGATCATAGACCCTCGCACCCTCGCGGTTGACGAATCCATCACGCTCGTCTTTCGTCCCCGCCTGCTGACAGGCACCCTCAATCTCCGACCGGACCTGACGGTGGCCCGGTCGACCGGCGCGGGCGGCTTCTTTGACCTGGACGAGGATAGCCTGCGCGATCAGCCTCTCGCCAAAGCCTGGTCGCTGCCGCCCGAAATGCAAGCGGCCATCGCCCAGCGCTTCCGCAACGAGGCCGCCCCAGCCTGTTCCTTCAGTCTCTCCCGCGTCGGCGGCGGCGCCATGCCAAACGCGGAGGCCTCGTTATCCGATTTCACGCCCCGGTCCACACCACCTCAAACCGTCCGTCTAACCCTGAGAGAGTTGCCTGATCCGCAAGGCACCTCAGGCTCGATAGCTCTCGAACCCGACCGCCAGACGCTAGCGGGTGACTTGCCTCTGTGGAGGGCCCTGGATGAAGGCACCCGCTCGAACCTTACCCTCCTGGCCGCCCGGCGCAGAATTGAACCGGTTGACACTCAGGCCGTCACGATCGGCGGCAAGACCTATGAGGTGGACATCCGGAAACCCGAAATACACTGGCCCTGCAAGCCCGTCCCGGGTCATTGGATGGGAATCGATAACGCCGGCCGCGATGTTTTGACCCGCATCCTGTATGGACTGCGAACGTCCCTGACGTTCGGATTCCTGCTGGTTGGGCTGTCCATGTCTCTGGGCACCCTTCTGGGAGCGCTGCAAGGCTACTTTGGCGGCAAGGTGGATATGACGGGTCAGCGCTTCACCGAGATCTGGAGCGCACTGCCCTTCCTGTACGTCATGATATTGCTGGGGGCCGTTTACGGGCGGGGCTTTATCCTCCTGTTAGTCTGTTATGCCGTCTTCAACTGGATCGGCATTTCCTACTACATCCGCGCCGAATTCCTCCGACTGCGCCGCCTCCCGTTTGTCGAGGCGGCGAAAGCCATGGGGCTCCCCCATCGCAAGATCGTGCTCCGCCATATCCTGCCCAATGCGATCGTTCCCATTATCACGTTTTTCCCATTCTACCTGGTGGGGGCCATCGGGTCGCTGGCCGCCCTGGACTATCTGGGTTTCGGCATCCCGCCGCCCACGGCGAGCTGGGGCGAACTGCTCCAGCAGGCCCAGCAGTTCCGATGGGCCTGGTGGCTGATTCTCTACCCGTCATTGGCGCTTTTCACGGTCATGTTGCTGGGTGTCTTCGTGGGCGAGGGCGTCCGTGACGCCTACGATCCCCGGCCACAGGTCCGAATCGAATGAACTCAACACACTGGCGTCCCACAGGGACGCCAGTGAATGTTTTTGAATAGTATGCGAGATTGTGATTGTTGAAATTACCTTCGTAATCGTAATCTTAATCGTAATCGTAATCCTCTCTGGGGCAGGGGATTACGATTACGATTAGGATTAAGATTAGGATTTTACGGGATGCTACTGAATGGAATCCGTCCTGGATATACAAAACCTGAGCGTGGCCTTCGACACCGATGACGGGCCCCTCACGGCGGTGGACAACGTTTCGTTCTCCATCGGGCGGGGTGAGGTCCTCGGCCTGGTGGGCGAATCCGGCTGCGGGAAATCGGTGACGGCGCTCAGCCTCCTGCGCCTGATTCCCAGGCCACCTGGCCGCATCGCCTCGGGAAAGGTCCTTTTCGGTGACCTGGATCTCTTGAGTCTGCCCGCCGCCGAACTCCGCCCGATCCGCGGCGGAAAAATCAGCATGATCTTTCAGGAACCCGCCGCCGCCCTGTCGCCCCTGCATCGCGTCGGCGATCAGTTGGTGGAAGCCCTGCAATTCCACCGCGCTGTCGATGACCGCCAGGCGAGGGAAACCGCCCTGGAGTGGCTCCGGAAAGTGGGTATTCCGGATCCCGCCCAGCGCATGCAGGCCTATCCCTATGAGCTCTCGGGCGGCATGCTGCAGAGGGTTATGATCGCCATGGCGCTGATGACCGGGCCGGAACTCATTATCGCCGATGAGCCCACCACGGCGCTGGATGTGACTATTCAGGCCCAGGTTCTGCAACTGCTGCGGGATATGCGGAGTCAAAGCACGGCGCTGCTCCTGATCACCCACGACCTGGGCGTCGTCTGGGAAATGTGCGACCGGGTCCTGGTCATGTACGCCTCGCAAATCGTCGAGGAGGGACCGCGGCGCGAACTGTTTGAGCGGCCCTGCCATCCCTATACCCGGGCCCTGCTCGGATCAGTCGTCAGCCTGACGCGGTCGGGAGAGCGGCTCGTGGCCATCGACGGTCAGGTCCCCTCCCCTCTGGCCTACCCGGCCGGCTGCCGGTTCGCGCCGCGCTGCCCTTGCGCCTTCGACCGCTGCCGGTCCGAACAACCTCCGCTGCTCGACCTCGCACCCGGCCGCCGCTCCGCCTGTTTCCTGGCCGCTTCTTTCATGAAGGAGGACTCCTCTCCGTGACGCCACCCCTACTCCAAGTGAACGATCTCAAAACCTGGTTCCCGATCAGGCGTGGCATCCTGGCCCGCACAACCGGCCATGTTCGCGCGGTCGACGGTGTTACCTTCTACGTCCACGCCGGGGAAACGGTCGGGCTTGTGGGCGAGTCGGGCTGCGGCAAGACGACCCTTGGGCGAACCCTCATGGGGTTGGAACCCCGTCACGCTGGCGAAATCCGCCTCGGCGGCACCCCGCTCTGGCCCGCGCGTCATAACGACACACTGCCCTACCGGCGCCGCATCCAGATGATATTCCAGGATCCCTATTCCTCGCTCAACCCCCGCCTGACGGTTCTTGAGATCATTACCGAGGGTCTGCTTGAACACGGAATGATCACGGCCCGCGAGCGCGCGGCGGCGGGCGCACGGCTGCTCCTGGAAGTCGGCATGGATCCCGGCGTGCTGCACCGTTACCCCCATGAGTTCTCGGGCGGGCAGCGCCAGCGTCTCAGTATCGCCCGCGCCATGGCGTTGCGGCCGGACCTGGTAATCTGCGACGAGCCGGTCAGCGCACTGGACGTCTCCGTCCGCGCCCAGGTCTTGAACCTGCTCATCGACCTGGGTGCCGCCCACGCGCTTTCCTATCTCTTTATCTCCCACGATCTGGGCGTTATCCGCCATTTGTGCAATCGGGTCCTCGTGATGTACCTGGGGCAGGTTGTGGAGTCAGGCCCCGCTGGCGGGATCATCGACCACCCGGTTCACCCCTATACCCGGGCCCTGATCTCGGCCGTACCGGTTCCCTTCGGCGACAGGCGGACCCGCATGATTTTATCCGGCGAGGTTCCCTCGGCGGCGAACCCGCCGTCGGGTTGTCGTTTCCGCACGCGCTGTCCTTTTGCGATTCCCGAATGTGCGCAGGCCGTTCCGCCGCTCGACTCTTTTCAACCCGCCGGCGGTGTGGCCCGGCAGGTAGCCTGCCTTCGCAAGCACGAGTTATCCGTTGCACCCACGCCGTAGTTTTTTCGCTTGCTCCCGATCCTCATGCCAGTCATTATGACCGCGCTATTTCCGACGGTGGGATTCCGGAGCGGTCAAACGGGGCAGACTGTAAATCTGCTGGCTATGCCTACTAAGGTTCAAATCCTTATCCCACCACCACCCTTTAAATCCGCGTATTTCCTAATGAATATGGTGTTTTAAAGGGGTTTTCGATCATCCCGCCTTTTCTTCCGTTCCCTACCGTGAACGACATTTCGGCTCCTGCGCACAATCTGTGGGTGAGAATGGATGAAGTGAGGGGTGGTGAAGT
>JBAXWO010000269.1:0-4366 GCA_037128375.1 bacterium | reverse complement strand
TCCCTCGCTGGTGCCCAAGAGCCAAGCGGACATATCGTTATACCAATTCCGCACGCCAGTCGGAGTGACAACGTTCTCCACCTCTTGGAACATCATGCCTTTTTTGGAACCATACATGGCGTAAAACTCGCCAGCCCATCCACCAGGTGTTGCCCCTCCTTGCGCATACCAATTATCACCAATGAAACCCAACGCCTTCTGAACGCTAAGATCATTTGTAACTGATCGCCCGGCAAGCTTGCAGGCCGTTAGGAATCCACCTGTTTTAGCGATATTTTGCCAATTGCCCGAGTTACCATAGCCCACTCCGCCGCTGCTGGCATCTTGAAGCTGATCAAAGGCCCAAATCGCATTATCAATAACCCATTGTTGAGGAGCAAGGCCCAAACGCTCCGTGCCAGCCAGGAACACCAAGCAGGGCCATTGCTGGGCCGACCCGTCAAAACTGCCCGCATCGGTCGTTAGCTGAGAATACTGCCAACCGCCCCGATGAGCCCCATCACCCTGGGAAAAACTGAACTGGTCATAAAGATCCTGAATCACATCGTAATAAGAACGTCCAACAAACGGACCGGAGGTAACAAAAGTATTGCTGGCCGCCTGGGCATTAGGCTGAGACAGAATCACGGCAATCGCCGCATAGGCCGATGCATAAGTGTCGCTCTGTAAATAGATCCCCTTACCGTTTCCATTTGAGTCGGGATCACGCATTTGAAGACCATCGCTGTGAGCGTAAATATCAAAGTATCCCACATTGCTATTGTTCAACTGCCAATTCAACCCCTTCTGCACCGTCTGGGCATAAATATCCTGTTCATAGTCATTGGCGGCCGCATGTCCGTTTTCCAGGAAAGACAACAGGGAGGCAGCAGTGGCTCCAACACCTCGTTCATCCTCAGCCTCCCAGTAAACACGAGTGGCATCCTTGGTTTTCTGATTTCGGTAAATCCATAGTAAGCCCTTCTCAATCGCCATATTTATGCGCTGCTCATGGGTGGGTGTCGGAAAGACCTTGATCACCGCCTGGCGACTGATGACAGAACCATTACCATCGGTCAGGGTCAGGGTGACCGTCTTGGAACCGCCGGAAACATAAGTGTGCTCCGCTCCAATAAAGGAAGCATTCGCAACCGCACCCGTCTCCACCGAACCGTCTCCGAAATTTATCTCATAGTTGCAAGGCGTGGCCAAAACAGCCCAAGCCCGTCCCCACACCGTAATCGGTTCGTTCAAGGCCGCATTACCATAAGTGACTTGGCGGGTATAGCTGGGCATAATCGCCAACTTTGGCGGCGGGATGGTCAACACCACATGCACCAAGCGCGTGACCGTGGAGGTATACCCCAAGTTGCTCGCCGTATAGGTCAGCACATAATCGCCCAGAACATTGACATCTACCGCCCCATCCACCGTCACGGGCAAGACATTCAAATCAGAATCAACTGCATCCGCACCGGGATCGACAAAACTATCGCCCTGAATAATGAATTTTTCAGCAGGCCCGTGCATCGTAAGTGTTACAGGAGCCTGGGCGCGCTCATAGGAAAAGCCTCCCCCATTTGCATTCGAAGTCCATGCGGTAAACTTCACATCGATGTAGATGTCTTCGGAAATGATGTGCATCACCGCATCCCGCCCAATAATACTTGTAGTATCGCCCAACGACCGCGCCCAATCATGCCAGCTGGTAAACGACAAACTAAACAGATCGGCGGTCGTCCCATAAGCCCATTCGGTATCAGAAGGCGTCGCAGAGGCATACTCTGACTCATTAATAATATTGAACAGACCGTGATCATCCTGACGTGTAATCGCAACCGTCGTGGTGACCAGATCCTGATTCTCAGGCAGCGTCCAATCCGCATAATCCGCCTTCGTGAAGGTTTTGCGTGCCCCACTCCAGATCTTCGGCATCGAAGTGACCACATCAACATATCGTTTGGCAATACCGCACCGCCCTCGGGCATCTGTGGCAGAGTAGGAAATTACATAGATACCTGGCGTCCCGGTATCGACAACTCCATTCGTGACGACCGTCAAAGGATTACCATCAACATCGACGGCCGAGGCCCCCGGATCCGTAAAGGTATCCCCCAGCAATACCGGCATGGAAGAGGCGCCCGCCATGGTCACAAACACCACACCGCCGCGCTCATAAGAAAACCCACCCCCACCGACTCCTTCACCGCTTGTCCATGAGGTAAATTTCACAGGGATGTAAATGTCTTCCGAAATAAGATGCAGCACCGCATCACCCCCGAGAATCGAAGGCGTATCGCCATTCAGTCGAGACCATTCATGCCAGGTCATATAGGTCAACTCGCTGAAGTCCGCGATATCACCATAAGCCCACTCGGTATCCGACGGGGTAGAACTATTATACTCTGATTCAAGACTATAATTGAACAGCCCGCGATCATCCTGCCGCGTAAGCCAGACATTAGCGGTCAGGCGATCCTGATTTTCAGGTAACTCCCAATCCGCATAGTTTTGCTTAGCGAAAGGCACCACCAATCTTGTCCAGAATTCCGGAACCGGAACTGAGGTAACCACTTTGACAATGCGTTGCACAAACCCGACATTGCCAAGCCCATCAAAAGCGGCATAGGTCAGCGTATATTCGCCCAACTCGCTCGTATCCACTGTACCGGCCACGGAAACCGATAACGGACTGCCTCCGGCAGCCACGGCGGTCGCGCCGGGATCATCAAAAGCGGTGCCCTGCAAAACGAACACCACCCGGTTGCTGTTCAGCGTCACAACGATGGGCGATTGGGCCCGGTCATAGGTAAATCCGCCGCCGCCTTCATCTTCACCTGAGGTCCACGAAGTAAACATGATATCGATATAGATATCATCCGTGATCAAATGGAGTACGGCCGGCTCGCCAACAGTATTCGGTGGATTTCCGCCATGCCAGTAATGCCAGGTTGAAAAGGAGAGATTGGGAAGATCCTCGGTCGTTCCATAAGCCCACTCGGTATCCGAAGGGGTATCACTGCCGTAACTCGACTCGGCTATGATATTGAACAGCCCCTTATCATCTTGCCGTGTGATCGCCACATTCCAAGTAATCCGATCCTGATTAGTTGCGAGCATCCAGTTGGCATAATTTTCTTTGGTAAAGGTCGTGGTGTTCGAACTCCAAACGCGAGGGCCAATGGCCCGTTCATAGGAGAACCCCCCGCCACCGGCTCCGGGAGTCTATGACGTAAGCTTAAAGTCAATGTAAAGGCCTTCCGAAATGATGTGCAACACTGCCTCACGCCCGATCGAACTGGTCGGATTATTGCCGTTCCAGTTCGTCCAGGACAAGAAGGATAGCGGCAGATCGGCGGTGGTGCCATAGGCCCATTCTGTATTGGCGGGACTGACCCCGTTGGCATACGCCGCCTCCTGGGCGATATTGAACAGACCCTGACTGTTCTTACGGGTCAGCCAGACGTCCGAGGTGATATGATCCTGGTTTGTCGATTGAGTCCAATCAACATTATTGGACTTAACAAACGAAACACGCGTATTGTCCCAAACCCAAGCGACCGTCAGTGTGCCGTCGACAAAATTCAACTCGTAGTTGGGCGCGCTCAAAGAACCTTGGTCAACTGTGATCGTATAGCTTCCAGCAGGACTGCCGGCATCCGCGGTCGTATATACATTCGGATCGCCGCTGAGAATACCGGCATCTTCGCCGCTAACAAAACCACTATAGGACACCGTAAACGTCGGATTGTCTACGCCAGCCCTGCGGAAGGCATTGTCCGCCGTGACGGTCAAGGTCGCTGCCGCCACAACCAACGTGTCCGTTGCCGCCCCGACATAGTTGGCATCATTGATGGTGGCAATCACCGTGTAACTGCCGACGTTTACCGGAATGTCAGAAGAACCGTCATATGTTAAATCGACCACCAAGCCCTCAGGCGTCGTGGCTGCGGTTGCACTCTTCTCGGTTCCATCATAGGTGTAAACGAGATTGGTAAGCACGACCACGGCAGGAGCCACGTCCATGGATGAATCCACATCGGCAACTCGCGCCACCGCTGTCAGACCTACCAAGAACATAGCCGAAACTAAAAAACGACCAAACAGTTGTGTTATTTTCATGATGTTCTTTCCTCGATTATCGTCATGCTACTAAAACGATGGAAGTACTTCAATGGATCTCGACAGTCACAAGTTCTGCGGGCCACATTACGCCGCCCTCCGCTTCCGAGCAAGTTGATTTTCTAAGGTCTTTTCAGGGGTGATCTGCCTGCGGCGAATTAGCGCGATTACCGGGTTTTTGGCAAGAACGCGGATATTGGCGAGGAGCAGATGCGTATTCCGGCCAAATCGGCCACCCATTCCGATTTTGGCCGGACACTGATTC
>JBAXWO010000268.1:0-4370 GCA_037128375.1 bacterium | reverse complement strand
GTGCGTCCCACGCCGCTCGCGGGTGGTTCGTTTTTCTGGGGATGGTCTCCATCGCCCTCCTGGTCGTGACACTGGTGAGGCTTCCGTCCTTCGGGCGGGATTTCGTTATGCCGGTCGCGGCGGTCAGTGGACATCCGCTTTTGCAAGGACTGTTCAATCCCCACTCAAGCTTCCTGTTTGATCCGCCTTGGACCGGTTGGGTCACGTCGGTCTATGTGGCGGCCGGCGTCGGAGTGACGCTGGTGATGTTGTTGACGCCCCGCAGGAAAGCACGGCTCCTGGCGGTCCTGGCGTTCATGGTTGCCGCCGGAATCGTCGGGCATCGTGCCCGGGCCAATCGGGAGGCCAGGTCGGACTACGATCCTGGCCGCATGGCCGGGGCGCTATCCAAACTGAATCTGGACCGGGCTTTGGTCTTCCGAAAGGAGGCCTCCGGTGCCATGCCTCTGTTCCAAGCCTCCTGTTTTGTCTTTCCCGACGTGCGTAACCCACAACGGCGCCCCAGCGTCACCACACAGGATCTGGGCGAACGCAGTGTGGGCGAAACGCTGTCCCAGCCCCGGATTGAGGCTAACGATTGGGCCGGGCGCGGGTTCCGTTGGACGACCCTGACCGCCCCGATTTCCCCGGCCCGCGGAAAGAAGCTGGTCCACGTGGGCGGGCGGATGGAGGGAACGGCGGGCCTCGTTTTGGCTATTCGGGAAGGAAGTCACACGCTGTTCGAAGGTCCGCTACCCTCGGAAAACGGGAGGATCGGGAGCGAGGTTGAAATTTCATGCCGCGGCAAGTCCGGCCATCTGTATGTCTTGGTCAGGCTGGAACAGGGCGAAGGCGTTTTTCGCCTCGATGAACTGTATTGGAGCCCTTACAGTGCCCGCCTGCTTCAATCCGCCAGTCTCCAGCTTCCGGACCGGAGGATCCGAAGCCAGGAGTCAGAAGCCGGAATTCGGGAGAAAGATAAATAGTGTCTGGTAACGGCAAGGTTAGATTCGAATGGGACCGAAGGCGCACGCTGGTCGTGTTGCTGGCGGTGGGCGCCATCGCGCTCCTGCTGCGGACCGGCGGTCTGTTCCGGGGGCTTGATGCGGGGTACACGTTTCATCCCGACGAGACCAAACAAATCACCGCGCTCGGGAATTTCCTCGACGGCCGCTATGTCTGGTACCGGGACAGCCTGTTCTACGACGGCTACCCATACGGCTTGAATCATGTTGACGAATGGGTGCTCCGTCCTGTTCTGGCGGTTCGTCGCTTTCTGATGGGGCATCTCCAGCCTGGCTCGAACACCGACCTCACTCCGGATAAGCTTGCCCTGTTCTACTGGGCGCGCTCCCTGCGGGTGCTTTACGGCCTCTGCGGGGTGATGCTGGCGTATGTTGTGGCGCGACGGCTCTGGCCCCATCGCGGCACCGCCCTGGCCGTGGCGGCCCTGGTCGCGGTGGCTCCGCTTCCGGCCGTTGTGACGCATTCGGCCACGGGCGATATCGGCACGGATCTCTTTGCCGCCTTCGTCCTGTTGTGTCTGTGCCGGTACTCGGAAGGATCGCGGCGGCTCTGGCTCGCGGGTGCCGGGTTGGCGGCCGGGCTCGCCTTTGCCTGCAAATACAACGGCGCCCTGGCAGGCCTGGCGGTCGCGGCGTTTATATGCCTCGAGGGGTGGCGTGACCGGCGGCCAATCGCCACCCTGCGCTCCGGGTTCGCGGCGGCGTCGGGCTTCCTGATCGGCGTGGTCATCCTGACCCCGGCCTTTCTGATCAACCGGCAGCGGACCTGGAAGGATATGCGCGCGAACTTCGAGTTCATCCGAAACTACGATGTCAGCGATGCGTTCCTCGCCAAACCCGCCTTCGAAAAAATTACGCTGTGCCTGGCGAAGAACACATCCGGGATCATTGCCGCCCTGGGATGGATCCTGACGCTACTGGCGTTGGCCGGTTTGATCCTGGCCACCCTCAGTCTCTGGAAGGCCTGGACCGCGCGGCCCTCCGCCGGCCCGAACCGGAATCGGCCCGTCCTGTTCGTCTCCCTTCTCGTCTTTCCGTTGGCGGCCCTTCTCCTGGCCCTGGCTGGCAAACCGGAAGTCCAGCCGTTCCATTTTTCCTGGCTTCAACTGCCCTTGACCCTGGGGGCGGTCCATGCCTTGTGGGTACTCTGGTTTCAGCCGGCCCGATGGGGGCGGGTGGTGGCGGCAGGCCTGTTCCTCGCGGCGGCGGGCGAACTGGGTTGGAATGCCGGACAGGATCTGTTCTTCTGGAAACGAGGCGACAACCTTCGCTGGAAGGAAGCGTGGCCCTCCTCCCTTTTGCGCGATGGGGTTGGTTCTGCGGCGGGGGCCGGCGTGGTGAAGTCGGTCTATCTGGAACCCTCCGGCAGGGCTGTCTTCAGGAACCGGGCGTCTACCGTGGTGGCCCCCCACGCGGACTTCTGGAACCGGATGCATGTGGCGCCGGTGCCGACCGTACCCGGACCGGTCGATGAGGATTGGATTTTTCCCAACGGCCCCGTGTTCCCCCGTGATGACCGTCTGTTCAAAGTCGTCTGCGACTCAACCGCCCTCCGGCAGGTTGTCTTTTATGCCATTCCCGGCGAAGTCGTCCTGGGATTTCGTTCGGGCTCCTGGCCCGTGGCGGTCACGGTGGAGTTTGGCGGCGAAACGGGAAATCTCGTTCTGGCTCCAAACACCCAGCAAACCCTCCGTCTGACACCCCGCCGCTGGCGCCATGGCGGCGGCAATTCCAAATTCCCGCAGGGGAGTTTCATCGTCCCGCTGTCGGTGCGGACCCAGACCGGCGCCGCCTGGGTCTCCGTGATGACGGATGAACGGGAATACCACCTGTTCCAGTTGTTCGGCGGCCAGATCTCCGACCGGTCCCTGCTGCAGCCATCCGATGTGCCGTCCCCTGAACTGATCGACGAAATGGATCGGATGCGTTACCTCGAAGGCAAGGAGCGGGGGGATATCTCGGCGGACGATCCCCTTGAAATGGCCCATCGATTTCCCAAGGAAGGTGTGGCCTTGCCCTGCGGTCCCTTCATGCTCCAGTGCGTGATCCGTAGTTCTACCGACGAGGCGGAGGTGACGGTCAAGCTGGACGACTTCCATCAGTGTGGCGATCTGGCGGTGTTCGAAGAGACTTTCCGGTTGCGGTCGGGCGTTCAGGTCGTCACCTCCCATTTCTCGAAGGCATTCGCCCCCTATGAGGGTCAGATCGAAGTCCTGAGTAAGAAGGGGAACTGCCGTGTGGAAGGGTGGACGCTGACGCCCGACACCGCGCGTATTCGGGATGACCTGCGGCAGTGGGCCGATGGGGGGGCGGCGCCGGCCTGGTTGGGGAGTCGCGCAGGAGCGGCTCCGGCGCGGTCCGGTCCGGATCTTCGGTTCGGCAACCGGATCCGGCTGACCCGTCTAAGTTTTCCCAACACGCTGCGGCCGACCGAAAAGGTGCCCATCTTTTGCGCTATGGAACTTGAACGTTTCGGGTGGCCGCATTTCGAAGACTATACCGTCTTCATTCATCTGTTGGATGGAGAGGGGCACATGGCGCACGATTTCCACTTCCCGCTATGGCAGGCCGTGGCCCTCGGTGCCCTGAACAGGCCCATTATGGGCGATGCTCCGGCCTCCCTGGCGCCGGGCGACTACGACCTGATCCTGGGCGCGTACAACCACAGAACGGGAAAGCGGCTTTCCATCCAGGGTGAGGGCTTGTCCGCACGCGAACGGAACAAGTCCATCTACTTGTTTGGCAGGACTACCGTTTCCGATTAGGGCGTATCTCGCACAACCGTCAACACGTTTCCCGGTTTGAGACACCGTTGGGGAGCCGTACAGGAGGAACTGCCCCGCAATCGCTTTCCGGAAAGGCGATCATAGAGTCCCATGTAGACTTCATAATCACCTGTAGTCATGTTGGCAGGGACTTGAAATCGCATGGTTTGTCGGAACGTCTCGCGGAACGGTTGATACGCCACCCTCTCGCCTGGATAGTCCGCCAGCAGCACGGCATCCCCCTCAAACTGGGCCTTGCCCCGGCGGAAATGTAAAAAAGCCGCCCACTGTTGCGGGACAAAACCTGGCGGCACCCGCCAGTAGAAGATGACTTCGCCTTGTTGCCCGGTCGTCATCCGGTTCGTACTCGTTCGAAGCCCCAGAAATTCTGCGCCATTTGAGAATCGTGCCACACACGGTGTTGTCGGCTCTGTGCGGATACGATATTCCTCCTGTACCCTGAGCACGGATGCTTGGTCACCCGTGCGCTGATATAGATCCGCCAACGCCAACCAGGCCGGCTGATAATCCGGGTAGACTGCCACACACCGGCTCAATAACTCAACCGCATGCTGCGGTTGACGCGCCGCTTGATCGAAAA
>JBAXWO010000267.1:0-4386 GCA_037128375.1 bacterium | reverse complement strand
AGTCGTACAGGATCCCGCCGGAGATGGACTTGCTGGAGCGCCACCAGTCGCCCGGTTTAGCCAGCCGCCCCATCGCCATCTCGATACGCACCACGTCACCAATCGCCCCGGCCCGGATCTGCTCCATCGCGCCAAGAATGATGCCGTCCCAGTGCCGGTTGTGATAGGTCGAGAGCACCACCTTCATCCGCTTCGCCGCCGCGATCATCGCGTCGCATTCCAGGGTGGTCACCGCCATGGGCTTTTCCGCCACCACATGCCGGCCGGCTTTCAGGCACTTCAGCGCCAGCTCTGCATGCGTGTTGTGCGGCGTGATCAGGGTGACGAGATTCACCTCCGACTTACGCAGCATCTCCTCCACCGTCCCATACGTCTCGATGCCCGGAAAATCCTGACGCGCCACCTTGAGGCGCTCCGGGTCAATTTCCGCGACCGCCCAGGGCGTCATGCCCGCCGCCTTCATTTCATTGAAATGAGCCCGGCCCATGTTGAACGCCCCACCATACCCCGCGACTCCAACCTTGATGTCTCCAGCCTTGCCATACCGTTTCATTCGACGTCTCTCCCTTTGACTTAGTGCCTGATCCTTAGCGCAAATCCGGTCCCGCCATGAAAAGCCGATATCCTATGGCCGGTTCTCCGGACCGTCTTGCATGAAACACGCATCTTTGTGTATATTATCGGCATGCCAAAGCCACGCCAGACACACCGCGACCCCTTGATTCATGCGGCCATGAAGTTGTTTGAGTTCCTTCCCGATGTCTGTTTCTTTGTAAAAAACATGAAGAGCGAATTCGTCCACGCCAATCCGGCGTTCGTGGAAATGCTGGGGGCGCGGCGACTGGAGGACATCCTCGGGAAGACGGATTACGAGTTCTCGCCGCGCGGGCTGGCCAATCATTTCGTAAGGGATGACCGGCAGGTGATGCGCAGCGGCAAACCCATGACCAGCCGGGTGGAACTGGTTCCCAATGCCGACCGGAGCATTACCTGGCACGTCACCACCAAAATTCCCATCCAGGATGAACAAGGCGAGGCGATCGGACTGGCAGGCTTTACCCGCGACCTGACTCGTGCCACCGTGACCGCCGGACGCTACCGCGACATGGCCGCGGTCATGGAATACATGGACAAGCATTTCTCCGAATCCATTACCATCCACCATCTTGCCAAACTCACCCATTTATCTCTAAGCCAGTTCGAGCGACGGTTCAAGGCGCTGTTCCAAGTTACTCCTGTGCAGTATCTTATCCGGCTGCGCCTTAATAAGGCCTGTCAGGTGCTGGCGACATCCTCCGCCAAGATCGCCGAAGTGGCCGTGCAATGCGGCTTCTACGATCACAGTCACTTCATCCGGCAGTTCACGACCACCTTCGGCATCCCGCCCTCAAATTACCGCCGGCAACACTTGTGAGCGTTATCGGGTTGCCACGAGGACCCGTTTCACGTCCCCGGCACTTCAGACATCAGCTTCAACACCTGCGCGCGTTCCTTCGAGGTCTTGTCCGGGAACGCCTCCAAGGATTTTTGATAGTAAGCCCGCGCCTCCTTGTAACAGGTGGCGGCTTCCCCCGGGTTCCCCGCCCCGGCGAGAATATCACCGATACGCCTGGCATTGAGCCCCAGAATCATTTCCCTGCTCACCCTTGTGTTCGCGACCGGATCGACTTCCATTTCCGGCCCCTTGGCAATATACCCCATAAACACCCGGAATTGTTCCACTGCGGCCGCCGTCTGGCCCTTCTGCAAGGCCAGGTGGCCCTTGATTTTTGCGATCATCATAGCCTTCCGTTCGAGGCTGGATCCGTCGGCGCCCGCTTCAACCAGTTTCAGGGAGTCCTCAAATTTTTCGAGAAAAAACCCGAGGTCGAGAAGTGTGCAGGCCGCCCGCCGTTTCATCTCCTGATCACTCTCCGCCACGTAGAGCGATTCAAAAAGCCCGTAAACCGCAGCCAAATCCTCCTTGCGCCCCTTGCCCAACAGGGTTTCGTAGACTCTATCCATCTGGCCTAAAATAAATGCCGCGGCGAAACCCATTTCCCTTGCGGCCAACAATCGTTCGGAAATCAGCCCGGCCGCCTCCTGTATCCGCGCCGTATCAATCCACAACCCCATGGCCGTTGTGCGGACCGCCTCCCGCCCCTTGACTGTTTCCAGCACAAATGTCGCCAACTCATCCGCCGCCCCATGTTCGCCCGCCTGCATGACGGCACCCCACACGAGGTTGAGATTTCGCACCGCGCTGTCATCGGGTATTTTACCGAGCACCTTCCTGAGATGCCCATCGGCCGCCTCCCGGCTGTGCGCCGCCAGGAGCAGATCGATATCCATGTTGGCCAGGACGCCCTCCCGTGTCGCGGTCTCTTTCAGGCCCTCTCCGACCGCCCCCCTGATCGCGACCGCATCGGCCTGGCGACCCGCGCCCAACATGAATCCGAACTGTCGCACCGCCATGTCCAGCGCCGCCGCCTCATCAAGTCTGCCAAAATACCCCGTCATCACCTCTGGAATTCGCCCGGCACTCCCGGCACCGTCCAGCGCCTTGAAATGCAGGTCGGCCAGTTTCAGGATGATGGCGGGCGAAAAGTGGTAGGTCTGTATCGCCGCACACCACTCCGCCGCTTCGTAGGATTGCCCCTGTTCCAGCATCCAATTCTCGATCAGGCCGAAGACCGAACCGGCGAGCGCAAGATCACATCCGGCCGCCTCGCGAAACAAGGCCTGTGCCGCGTCCAGGCGCCACGCCCTCAGCTGACAATTTATCATCATGCCCAGGAGGTTGGGGCGATAGGGCAGAAACCGGGTATTATCGTATAATTTGCGAAGAAGGTCGGCCGCCCGTTCCGGTTGCCCTTGCGCCACCAGCGTCTGCGCCTGGGAGACCGCTTCATTATACACCGCTTCCGGTGTCTTCAGGCATGAGGCGCCCCCTACGACAAGAACCATCATGATCCCCACCAAAACCGCGTTCCTCTTCATAGTCACTCTCCCTGAATGTTGCCACACTTCACCACTTCGCCATATGGGCGGCAGATTATCACCCTCCCGATATCGGGTCAATGTTCAACCCCACCATGGCCCCGCAGGGACTGGCGCCGCCCGGCCATGATCCGGTCACTTCCCGCCAACCCACCACCAAGCCATTGCGCAGGATGTCGTGACCCGTAGCCTTCACGAACCGTTTGAGAATATCCGTTGCGGGCGAACGGCCGGAATGAGATCGAGTGTAGCTGGCGTTATCCATCATGACCACGTCTGATCGTACCCTGCACGGGCTGATATCGCTTGTATTTGAAAGTCCCGATGCTAGATTTGTCCGCCGTTGAAAGCAACCGCAATCAGGAGCATTCCATGATCGTTGACGGAAAGAAAATCATTGCCCTGCAATTAACCGCGCCCCAGGCCACCGAGATGCGTTTCGCCAACGGTCAGAGCACCCCCATCAGGCCGGTGCGGCAGACACCTTGCCCCGATGGCCGTACACTCAGTCTCGATGGCGCGTGGCAGGTGGCGCGCTGGCCGTTCAAAAAGGCGGAGACCACCCTGGTTTCCAATCAAAGTTCCGACACAAACTGGCAAACCGTCATGCAACCGGGAAAGGTGCTCTATGCCGATCCGGAGGCGGATGGAAAGCCGTTCCCGTCCAACTGGAACCGGATCACCATGGAGCACCTCGACGACGAGGATGGCGCCGTCATCCGCCGGCGCGTGCGAATCCCCGCGGAATGGCGCGGAAAGCGGGTTATCCTGCGGTTTGACGCGATCTATCCGGCGGGGCGGATCTACCTAAATGGCGAACTGCTGGGCGAGCACCTCAGCGGCCTGACGCCGGTGGAGTTTGATGTCACCCGGAAGGTGGCGCCGGGCGCCGAGGCGTTGGTCGCCGTACGCCTGTTGCGCAAACATAAGTTCCTGAAAATGGACATGGTCCGGCACTCGCTGGAGTTCGCCGGCCTGGCCCAGTCGGCCTGCCTGTTCACCGTGGAGCCGGTCATGGTGGACGACTACCACCTGATCACGACGCTCGGCAAGAAGTTCGACAAGGGAACGGTGGAAGGGACGGTGGTGGTTCGCAGCCATGGGGGGGCGGCCAAGGCGGCCCTCAGCGTGGAACTGCTCGATGATCAGGGCACCGTGGTCACCAAGACGGAGAAGTCCGTGACCGTGCCGCCCGCAGGGCGCGCGGAGGCGGCGATCAAGCTGGCCGTGGCCACGCCCAGGCTCTGGAACGACGAGGTGCCGAACCTCTACACGGTCCGGATCACGCTGCGTGTGCCGGGCCAGGATGACCAGACGATCACCTACCATACCGGCTTCCGCCGCCTGGATCTCTCGCCGAGCGGGCCGCGGCTCAACGGCAACTTCATCAAGTTCCGGGGTGTCAAC
>JBAXWO010000266.1:0-4396 GCA_037128375.1 bacterium | reverse complement strand
CGGTGCGGCTCGTCACCGACGGGCTGGCTTCGCGGCGCGCCGGCCACGACGTGAGCGGACAATTGACCGGCGTTTTTGACGCAATCGATGTGTCGCTCAATGCGGCAGATGGTGAGACCTACGCCCGCTTGTGTCCCAATCAATACGGCGCCACCGCGCATGCCGCCGTCTGTGACTTTATTCGTGCGCTTGTCGCTGGCCATGTGGCCCCGAGTGTGCGTGCGACCGCTGTCGCCGCGCCGGGCGTAGATGTTGCCGTGAGAGGTTACCCGGTCATTCAGGGCCAGTGTACCTCCCAGATATAAGTCGTGGTTGCCATGCACGGGTCCTGCTGAGAAAGACATGGTGTTTCCAGGAATGATTTCCAGGTCATCTTCATAGAAGACGCCAAACCGAATCAGATAGACTCCGAGCAGTTGAACCTTTTTTTGCAGTACAGCGGTGACGCCGCTTTGCGGATTTCGGGCGCCCGCCGTGATGGTGAAGAATTGATAGTCACCATCGGCGCCACGACAGGCTGATCCATTGGTAATGACCCCGGTTATGACATCGGAATCCACGCTGATACGAAAGGCCGGTTGACCGTTGGGACGGGTAATCGCGTAGCCGTCGATGGAATTGGTGAACGTGATGCCATTGACCAGGTTCTGGAGATAGTTGGTCTGGCAGGGGTACATGGGTTGGTTGGCCATCACTTGCGACAATCGGATGGTCCCATATTCAAGTGCCGCGTCGGCAACAGCGCGGGCTTTCCGGTAGTCGATGGTTCGGCGCGTTTGATACGAGCTGTTCATGGTGTACGCCACGTAAGAGCCGCAGAGAATGGCAGCCGTAAAGCAGACCAGGAGGGCAACGACGAGAGTGGCGCCCGACTGTGAGTCGGTTTTCGCCGATCCTTCGTGACGAATCTCGTTCATAGTCATTCCTCGTTCATTATGGATCGCATTCCGGTGACTCATCACAAGTTGTACCACCATTGCAGGTTTCGCGGTGTGGCTGAGAACTGGAGCACAAAGCCCTGATAACCGGTATTCAAGATGCCCGCTCCCGGTGTGTTGGTGGCGTCACCGACATGCAAGGTCACGCCCACTGTGGCAGGCGAGATGTTGAGCATTTTGAAAACCGTGCTGGAACCGTCCATCGGCGAGACATAATTACAGATGTTTTCCTCATTTCCGCTCACCGAGGTGTCAGGGTCATAGATGATGCAATTATTGCTCACGGTTGCCCGGTTATTATCGGCGTCAACATAGGTTAAGGACCCCTGAATCAGTCTGTCGGCATTGGGGCAGGTGAGAATCAGGGTGGTGGGACTTTGAACGCCGCAAGCCCGGCTGTCCTCGATGATTCTAATTATCTTCCCCTGTGCCTTCCGGGCAATATCATTGTAGTTGACCTGCCGGTTGCCTGCATAGGTCATCTTGTTAACCATGCTGAAAACGGTAAAGAGGGCCAGGCTCACCAGCAGGGAAACCGCTGTTGCCACAGTGAGTTCAACCAAGGTGAATCCCGTATTGGGTGGGCGTGTTTTCATTTCAGATAAATGTATCCGGTCATCGTTTCGATTTCAATCTTGCCCCGGTAATCCCATGAAACGGCGACGGTCACCTGTTTTCGAGGCGGGTCGGGTAATTCGACGATATCGTTTGTAATGTATCGGGTGCAATTGTGTCGGACTCGGAAGTAACCGCCGAGGTGGGTCAGCAACATGTTGCTTGGCGGGAAGTTGTCCTCAATGACCATTCCGTAGTTGGCCCCACGCATCTGTTCAATGGTCTCCCGGCAGAGGCTGTAGCCGGCATAATGCTGGGCCGTGGTATAACACAAGCGAGTTCCCTGCATGAGGGAGCTCAAGATCGTCGCGGCCACCAGCGAGAGTAGCGCCATGGCGATGGTCACTTCGATCAGAGTGAATCCGCCACATCTTCTTTTCATGAATGCTTTCACAATAGACCATTCCAAGCAATAAATGAGCCAAATCGGCGCGTTTGACCCGCAATCGGGCGCAGCGTAAAGATGAGCCCTCAAAAAAGCATGGATAAAACTATCATCTCAGGCGAAGATTGTCATTCGCGAGAACTTGTTTCGTTATTGAGAATAGAAGGGCAGCTATCCCTCCGGTCGATGAGGTTCCATTGTATGAATGTAGAGCTTGCGCCACAAGGTGTATTCTGATTAATTTGACAGAGGGGTGGCGCGCTAGCTGCTCATACTAGCGTATGGTATTCTGCTGGGCGTAGACCGAATGAAGACAATCTCAGATTATCTCAAACGTTTCCAACGCGGCCACGCTGACGTGGTGGGTTTTGACATGGCGTGCAGTGGGATCAAGGTTGTACGGTTGCGGAGGGCCCATGCGGCGGTTTCCGTTGTGGCCGCCGACATACTTCCCTTGCCGTCAACCGCCGGGGCTGATTCTCCATCCATAACACCTTTCGTGTTGCCAAAACTTCTGCGTGCGCGGTATATGGCGATGGCCTCGTCTGAGCAGGGGGCGATCATCAAACTGTTGACGGTTCCATCGCATTCCGAGAAGTCCATGGATGCCTATGTGAATGAACTGATGGGGTTGACCAACAATGCCGAGTACCGGCTGGCTTATGAACAGGTGGCAGTCAATCGTTCAGAACACAAGATTCTGGCGGCGGGCATGCCGGTTCAGACCGTTGAGTCGCTGTGCGGCCTCTTTCCTTCCGGGACCCCGGCTCCCTGTTCGATCGAGGTTTCGGGGCTTGCCTCCATGACGGCCTTCATGCGGGGCCCGGGGAAGAATCATTCGGATGATTGCGTGGCGGTGATCGATTTTGGGGCCCGGACGACCCTGGTCGCTTTCTATCACAAGGGTGCCGTGGTGATGATTCGGAAGTTTGATATGGGTGCCGCCAACATTCTTAAGAAATTGCAGGACAATCTGGGGGTGGACAGCGATGTCGCGCTGGGGATTCTTAACGATAGCTCGTTTGATATCAGCCGGATCGTGCATCAGGCGATGGAGTCCCTGTTGCAGCAGTTGACCATTTCGTGGGATTTCGTGGAGCGTCGGGAAGGCACCCGTATCGTCCGCTTGTATGCCTGTGGCGGAGGCACCTCCGGGTGTTGGGCACGCGAAGTGCAGGCGGCGACGGGGCAGGAGCCGGTACTGTGGAATCCGTTTGACGGCCTGAATGTGACGGCGGAGGTGCTGTCCAAATGGAAGGGGCAGGAGTCACGGTTTTCAGCGGCGATAGGAGCGGCCCTGGGCGCGATGGAGGCTAGCTAATCCATGCGTGTCAATCTGATGCTCGATACAGAAATGCGCAGCGCGAGCCCTGTTTCGCTCACCATGGTCGTCCGGACGTTGGCGGGAACCCTCATTGTGCTGTTTCTACTGCTGGTGATCTCCCTGTTCACCTCCTACAGGGCGCTTCAGAACAACGTGACCTATGCCGGGCTGGCTTGGAAACAAACCGAACCAAAGTATCTGGCGGCGGTGCAGCTTCGCAGCAATCTGACTCATAAGGTCGCCACGCTCAGGGAAATTCAGGGATGGCACAACACCCGGGTCACCTGGGGCGGGCAGTTGGAAGTGCTCGAATCCGTGATTCCGCCCATGGTTCAGTTGACGGAAGTACTCGTCACCCAGGATCTTTTGCTGATGTCGAACGACATCCCGGCGCGCGTCTTTGGACTCAGGATTGCAGGACGGACCGGAGCGGCGGGATCGGAGGCGGGCGTCAGTGAGTTGCGGGATGCGCTGGTCAGCCAGCCGCCATTCGACAAGATGATTGAGACGGCCAACATCCCCTCCGGTTCCTTTCGCCAGGATCCGGTGAACAAGTCGGATCGGGCTTTTGAGATTGTGTGCAAGTACAGACCCAAGTTATTCGAATGAAGCTTCCGGAAAACAGGAAAGAACGCATTCAGGTATTCGCGCTGATCGGCATTGGCGCCGCCTTGGCGCTGTATGCGCTGTTTCAGCTATTGGTCGTGCCCTACACCGCTGAACGGCAGAAATTGAATGCGGTCCAGGGAGATTTGGACCGGAGGATGGAGACGGCGAGGAAGGAACTGCTGTATGCCCCGGCCGTCAAGGAGGAGTATGCGGCCGTTACGGCGGATATCGACAGAATCATGGCCTCCAATGTGCTCCGGCCGATTCTGGGATCGTACACGGTGGTGGTGACGGAAACGATTGAAGCTGCAGCCCGCGTGGCCGGCATCGAGGTGACTGAGATTCAGGAGGTCGGTACGCGCGAACTGCCCCGAAGCAAGACGTCCACAAAGGCCGTGGAGGCGTTCAAGTCCTACGCGGTTCAGGTGTCGGGCGAAGGTTCCTATGAACAGGTGAGGGCGTTTCTGGATAAGATCGAGATTGACAACCCGTTTCTGTGTGTCACGGAGATCCGAATCACGGGAC
>JBAXWO010000265.1:0-4403 GCA_037128375.1 bacterium | reverse complement strand
ACACGGTGCGGATCACACACCACGATGCCCGCCCCCATGCCGATCAGATAGTCCACGAAGTACATGCGGCTCTCGAACATCTTCTCGAAAAACAACGCCGTCCCCTGGGCCTGGGTGGCCGCCACAATGGCCACGCTCATCAGATCGGACGGGAACATCGGCCAGGGACCGTCCTCGATTTTCGGAATGGCTGATCCAAAGTCCTTGACGATGCGCAGCCGCTGCCGGGGCGGCAGGAATAGCGCGGCCCCCTCCCCTTGAAGCCGGATCCCCAATTTCTGAAAGGTCCGCCCAATGATCGCCATCGGTTCAGGATCGACCCCCTGAACCCGGATCTCACCGCCTGTCACCGCCGCCGCCGCGACAAAGCTCCCGACTTCAATGTAGTCAGGCTGCACGGAATGCGAGGCGCCCCGCAAGGCGTCCACTCCCGTGATCTGCAGCCGGTTCGTTCCCAGGCCGCTGATCCGGGCACCCATCTTGTTCAGCAGGACGGCGAGATCAGTGACATGCGGCTCGCACGCGGCATTGAAGAGGGTGGTCTCCCCCCGCGCCAACACCGCCGCCATCAGCACATTTTCGGTGGCGGTCACACTGGCCTCGTCAAAAACGATGGACGCACCCTCCAGTTTTTTCCGGCGAAAAACGAAGTGCTTGCCCCCTTCGACCGCCACCCCCAGCGCGGCCAACCCCTGGAAATGCGTATCGAGCCGCCGCCGCCCGATCACGTCACCGCCCGGCGGCGACAGCGTCGCGCGCCCCAAGCGCGCCGCCAACGGGCCGGCCAGCAGGATGGAGGACCGCACCTTGCGGCACAGTTCCGGGTCCAGCTTGCTCCGGCGCAGCCCTTTCGCGCAAAGTCGTACCGAATGATCCTTCAACTCCACCGCCACCCCGATGTTGGCGAGCAACTCCAACATGGTCCGGACGTCATCGATCAGCGGAACATTCTCGAGAATAACCGGCTCATCCGTCAGTACGGCGGCCGCCAACATCGGCAGCACGGCATTCTTATTGCCGCCCGGCGCGTAAGCGCCGGCCAACCGTTTGCCGCCATGTATGATGAAACGCGCCATGGGAAGAGGGCAGAAGGATTAAGGGTCGAGGGTCAACTCTGAACCATTTCCTTCGCGATTTTGACCACATTTTCAGGAGTGAAGCCGAACTTCTCGGCGATGACGTTACAGGGCGCCGAGGCGCCAAAATGATCCACGCCCAACACGCGCCCCTTGTCACCGACGTACTTCGCCCACCCCATGGTGCATCCGGCCTCGATCGCCAGACGGGCCGTACACCCGGCCGGCAGCACCTGCCGTTTGTAGGCGTCCGGCTGCTTTTCGAACAGATCCCACGACGGCATGCTGACCACGCGAACGATCCGATCCTTCGCCAGTTCCCTGGCGGCGGCCATGGCCAGGCTCACCTCCGACCCACTGGCGATCAACAGCAGGTCCGGCACGCCTTCGGCGCTCTGCCAGAGAGTGTAAGCGCCCTTTTCCACACTGGACGCCGGGGGGTAGACCGAACGATCGTACACCGGCAGATTCTGACGGGTCAGCAGCAGCAGTGTCGGGCCGGTCGTGTTCTTCAGGGCCGCGATCCAGGCCGCGGCAGTTTCCGTGGCATCGCCAGGACGCAGCACCGACACGTTCGGCATGCAGCGATAGCTGGCCAGATGTTCGATGGGTTCGTGGGTCGGTCCATCCTCACCCACATAGAAACTGTCGTGCGTAAAGACATACACCACCGGCAGTCCCATGATCGCCGACAACCGGATGGTGGGCCGGCAATAATCGGCGAACACAAAGAACGTGGCGCCGAACACCCTGAAGCCGCCGTGCCCCTGCATCCCGTTCAGAATGGCCGCCATGCCATGTTCACGAATGCCGAAGTGCAAGTTGCGCCCTTCGAAAGCCCCTGGCAGAACGGACGGGTACCCCTCCAGAAACGTCTTGGTACTGGGAGCCAAATCAGCCGCCCCGCCAACAAACCACGGCAGGGCCTTGGCCAGTTTCTGCATGATTTTGCCCGACGCGATACGCGTGGCCACAGGCTTATCCGCCTCGAACACGGGCATCTGCTGCTCGATATCGGCGGGTAAAGACTGTGCGGCGGCCGCGTCCCAGGCCTTGGCAAGATCGGGATAGGCCGCTGCATATTTCCTGAATCCGGCCTCCCAAGCCACGACCTTGGTCTCCAGTTCGCGGGCCCGGGCGGCGAAAATTTCACGGACCTGATCGGACACGTAGAAATCTTGATCCTCGGGAAGTCCCAGGTTCTTCTTGGTAAGCTTGATCTCCGCCGCGCCCAACGGCTCGCCATGCGCCTTGTGGGAGTCATGCAGATTGGGGGATCCCTGCGCAATGTGAGTGTGCGTGATGACGAGCGTGGGCCGCTCCTTCTCCGCCTTGGCGGCCTGGATCGCCTTCTCGATCTCGTCGACATTATGTCCGTCGATTTCCAGAACATTCCACCGGTAACCCAGGAAGCGTTTGCGCACATCGTCGCTGTACGCCAGGCTCGTATTGCCCTCGATGGTGATATGATTGAAGTCGTAGAATACAACCAGCTTGTTCAGGGCCAGATGTCCGGCCAGCGAAAAGGATTCGTGCGAGATCCCCTCCATCATGTCGCCATCGCCGCAGAACACGTAGGTGCGGTGATCCACGGGCATGTGACTGCCGGCATTGAAGCGCGCCGCCAGCATGCGTTCCGCCAGGGCCATTCCCACCGCGTTGCCGCACCCCTGTCCCAGCGGGCCTGACGTGGTTTCCACGCCCACCGTGTGACCATACTCCGGATGTCCCGGCGTCTTGCTGCCCCATTGACGGAAGGATTTCAAGTCGTCAATCGACAGGTCGTACCCGGAGAGATGCAGCAGGCTGTACAACAACATCGATCCGTGGCCGCCGGACAGAACGAAGCGGTCACGATCGGCCCACTCCGGCTTCGCAGGACAATGGTTCAGGTGCTTCAGGAACAACACGGCGGCCACATCCGCCATACCCATGGGCATCCCCGGGTGGCCTGAATTGGCTTTCTGGACTCCATCCATGGCCAGACCGCGGATGGTATTCGCAACAAGACTAATGGTTTTACTCACGCGTAATCTTCGCTCCTTTCAATAAAAGACGTCAAGAAACCCCTTGCGTTGGCGTCCTTCTTTACTCTATATTTCGCCCGTTAATCGTATCGATTCGCATACGGTTGTCCAGCCCGCAATTCTGCGGTCGCCCGGCGTCTGAGTCACGGTCTCTTTTTCGTGGCCGAACTATGCCGGGAAAGGCCATTTTGCGGCGGCATCCGTGCGTGAGTGGGTCGAAAAAAAATGCAACCCGGCTTGAGTCAGAACGACTCAATCCCTCGCCATCCGTAGATGGCGTGATGATCAACAGAACAGGAGTACAGCGAGATGGCAACGCATAGCGGCAGGAAATATGTATTGAGTTTTGGCCCCGGCAAGACGGAGGGAGGAGCCGATCAGAAGAACCTGTTGGGCGGCAAGGGCGCCAACCTGGCGGAGATGTGCCTGCTGGGCCTGCCTGTGCCCGCCGGTTTCACGGCCACCACCGAATGCTGCAACGAGTATTTCAAAAACGGCATGAAGCTCCCGCCGGGAACCGTCGCCCAGGTCGAGGACGCCCTACGCCTGATCGAGAATGCGATGGGCATGAAGTTCGGCGACCCGCAAAACCCCCTTCTCGTTTCGTGTCGTTCCGGCGCCCGCACCTCCATGCCGGGCATGATGGAAACCGTGCTGAACGTAGGCCTGTGCGCCAAGACCATTCCCGGCCTGATCGCCAAAACCGGCAACGAGCGCTTTGTCTACGACTCCTACCGCCGCCTGATCATGATGTACTCGGACGTGGTCATGGAGAAGGCCGAAGGCATTGAGCCGCAGGACGGGAAAGGCATCCGCCGAACACTCGATGACATGCTCGCCGAGGTCAAGAAGGCCAAAGGCTACAAGGCCGACACCGACCTGACCGCCGCCGATCTCAAACTTCTGGCCGAACAGTTCAAGAAAGCCGTCAAGCGGGTGCTCAAGAAGGAATTCCCTGACGATCCCATGGAGCAGCTCTGGGGCGGCATCACCGCCGTGTTCAAGAGTTGGAACGGCCGGCGCGCCATCTCCTACCGCCGCATCGAGAATATTCCTGACGAGTGGGGCACAGCCGTGAACGTGCAGGCCATGGTGTTTGGAAACATGGGCGACAGCTCGGCAACCGGCGTGGCGTTCACCCGCAACCCCGCCACGGGCGAAAACAAGTTCTACGGCGAATGGCTGGTCAACGCGCAGGGCGAGGATGTCGTCGCCGGCATCCGCACCCCGAGCCCGTTGAACAACGACACCAAGAACGACCAGAACAAGCACTTGCAGTCCCTGGAAGAGTCCTCGCCCG
>JBAXWO010000264.1:0-4405 GCA_037128375.1 bacterium | reverse complement strand
TTCAAGGAGGGCCTGCCCTTCATGTTCAAGATGGGGCTGCGGGATTTCCTGTTGGCCTCCGACTGGGACCCGATGGCCGGCAAGTTCGGGATCTATCCCATGATCGTGGCCTCGCTGTGGGTCACTTTCGGGGCCATGTTGATCGGGGCGCCGCTCGGCGTGGCGGGTGCGATCTTCCTGACTGAATTTGTCCCGCGCCCGGTGATGCGAATCATTAAGCCGACCATTGAACTGCTGGCCGGAATTCCCTCGGTGGTGTTCGGGTTCCTGGGCGTGATGGTGCTGGCGCCCTGGATTCGGACCTCCCTGGGGGGGCCAGGCCTCTCCGTGCTGGCGGCGGCGATCATCCTGGGCATCATGGTCTTGCCCACGGTCATCAGCATTTCCACGGACGCAATCGGCGCCGTGCCGAATTCCTACCGCGAAGGGGCGTTGGCGTTGGGGGCGACCCGCTGGCAGAGTGTTCACATGGTGACGATCAAGGCCGCGCGGTCGGGGATCATCGCCAGCATCATCCTGGCCATGGGCCGGGCGCTGGGCGAGACGATGGCCGTAATCATGGTGGCCGGCAATACGGTGAAGATTCCCCATGCCATCACCGATCCGGTGCGGACGCTGACGGCCAATATCGCCCTGGAGATGGCAAACGCGACCGGGATGGCCCGTGAGGCGCTCTTCGCCACGGGCATTGTGCTGTTCGTGGTGATCATGATCCTGAACGGCATCGCCCTGTCGGCGATCAAGGGGAGGGTGCGCAAGAAGTGAGGATTCCCCCCAAATACACCCAGGCGCTGGCGGTGTCCGTCCTCGGGGCGGCCACGGTGCTCACCGTGGCGGTGCTGGTTTTCATCATTATGTTCGTGCTCAGCAAGGGACTGCCCGGGGTTAGCCTGGAGTTCCTATTCTCGGCGCCGAAGGATATGGGGCGTGCCGGTGGCATTCTCCCGACGCTGGTGGGAACCGTCCTGCTGCCGTTGATGGCGATTGCCATTGCCCTGCCGTTGGGCGTAGGGACGGCCGTTTACCTCACGGAATACACCCGGGAAACCCGGCTGACCCAGGTGCTGCGCTTCGGCACCGACTGTCTGGCCGGAATCCCGTCCATTCTCTTTGGACTCTTTGGCTTCATCTTCTTTGTGGTGATGCTCAAGATGGGCTGGTGCCTGTTGTCCGGCGGCCTGACGCTGGCGATCATGGTGCTGCCGACGATCATCCGGACCTCCGAGGAGGCGATCCGCGCCGTGCCGAATTCATACCGCGAGGTGAGTTTCTCGCTGGGTGCCACGCGGTGGGAGACGGTCCTCAAGGTCGTTCTGCCCAATGCCCTGCCGGGAATCGTGACGGGGGTGATGCTGGGAATCGGGCGGTCCATCGGTGAGACGGCGGCGGTGATCTTTACGGCCGGGTCGGCCCTGCGCATGCCGTCGTCAGCGTTCGATTCGGTGCGAACGATGTCGGTGCACTTTTATATTCTTGCCCGGGAAGGCATCTCCAATGAAAAGGCCTATGCCACGGCCGCGGTGCTGATCATCTCGGTTCTGCTGGTCAATACGGTGGCTTACGGACTGATGCACCGGTTTATCGCCAGGAGGTCGCGATGACGGTGAAGCCGCCGATCAAGATCGCCGCCCGGGATTTCCATGTGTTTCATGGGCAGGACGATTCCCTGCGGGGAATCAACCTGGATATTCCCGCCAACCGGATCCTGGGGATCATCGGGCCGTCCGGTTCAGGCAAGACCACCTTCCTGCGGGCTTTGAACCGGCTCAACGACCTGGTGCCGGAGATTCACGCCACGGGGCGGGTCACGCTGGATGACGAGGATATCTATCATCCGGCTTTCGATGTCGTGGCCCTGCGCAAGCGGGTGGGGATGCTGTTCGCCCTGCCGGTGGCGTTGCCGATGAGCGTCTACGAGAACATCGTTTATGGGCCCCGCCTGTCAGGGGTGCGTGGGCGTAAGCGGCTGGATGAGATTGTCGAACGCAGTCTCCAGGCGGCGTTTCTCTGGGACGAGGTCAAGGACCGGCTCCAGATGTCCGGACTCCGGCTTTCGGGGGGACAGCAACAGCGGCTTTGTCTGGCGCGGGTGTTGGCCATGGAGGAGTTGGAGGTTATCCTGCTGGACGAACCGTGCTCGGGCCTGGACCCGATCTCCACCGCCAAGATCGAGGAGGCGTTGACGGTCTTGAAGGCGAAATACACCATTATCCTCGTGACCAATAACACCAAGCAGGCGGCCCGTGTGGCGGACGAGACGGCCTTTTTCCTGATGGGCGAACTGGTGGAATACGGCCCCACCGAGCGGATCTTTACCGTGCCGAACGATTCGCGCACGGACGATTATGTGACAGGTAGATTCGGATGAACCCAGACATCGTCATCACCGTCCGGAACCTGGATCTCCACTATGGGGATTTTCAGGCGCTCAAGAAGGTTCCGATGGACGTCAAGGGGCGGCACATCACCGCCCTGATCGGCCCCTCGGGTTGTGGCAAGTCGACCCTTCTCAGAACGCTCAACCGCATGAATGATCTCATTCCCGGTGTGCGGGTGACGGGAACGATCCAGTTGGAGGGGCAGGATATCTACGCTCCCGGAACCGATGTCTGCGCACTCCGCAAGCGGGTGGGCATGGTGTTTCAGCGGCCGAATCCCTTCCCCCTGTCCATCTTCGACAATGTGGCGTTCGGGTTGCGCGTGGCTGGGTGGCGCGACCGGTTGCGGCAGGAGGCCGTTGTCGAGCGCAGCCTGAAGGCCGCCTGGTTGTGGGATCAACTCAAGGACAAGCTCAACGAGCCGGCCCTGGAACTTCCTTTGGATCAGCAGCAGCGTCTGTGCGTGGCGCGCTTGCTGGCGGTGGAGCCCGAGGTTATTCTCATGGACGAGCCGTGTTCAGCCCTGGATCCGATTGCCACGGGGCGGATTGAAGAGCTGATGCTTGACCTCAAGGCGAAATACACGATCGTGATCGTGACCCACAACATGCAGCAGGCCGCCAGGATTTCGGACTATTCCGGGTACATGTTATTGGGGGAAATGGTAGAATTCGGGGCGACGGCGGGTCTCTTCACGAGCCCGAAAGACAAACGGACGCAGGATTACGTGAGCGGACGGTATGGGTGAGGAAGAGTTCACAGGAAGGCGACCAATATGGAACGGCATTTTGACGAACAGTTGCAGGCGTTGAAGTATCAGCTCATGAAAATGAGCGCGCTGGCGGAAAGCATGATCGGCGATGCGGTCAAGGCGCTGGTGGAGCGGGATGAATCGGTTTTCCAGATTATCCTGCAGCGTGAAACGCAGGTGAACCGGCTGCAGATCGAGATCGACGAGATGTGCCTGACGCTGATCGCCCTGCATCAGCCGGCGGCCGGCGATTTGCGGTTCATCATGGGCGCCGCCAAGACGAACGCCGACCTGGAGCGTTTGGCCGATCAAGCCGTTAATATCAGCGACAAGGCGGCGGACTTGGTCAAGCAGCCGCCGCTAAGACCGTTTGTGATCATTCCCGAGATGGCGACCATCGCCCGAGGAATGGTGCGGGACAGCCTGCATGCCTTCGTGAACCGGGATGTGAACAAGGCGCGCGACGTGCTGGTGCGGGACGATCAACTGGACGAGCGGAAGTCGCGGATCACGGTGGAACTGTCGGAGTTCATGGCGAAGGAATCGTCCACCGTTTCAAGGGCCCTGGCACTGATCTTGATCTCGCGCAATCTGGAACGTATCGGGGACCATGCGACGAATATCGCGGAAAACACCATTTTCGTGGTGGAAGGCCGGGATATCCGCCACCACGGGGGGCATTGACACCCACCTCCTTCCCGTCTTTCGACGTACAGAAGGATCGCTCAGGGGTGTTTGGGCTTGGGCTCGGTGCTTTGGACGATCTCGCGCAGAATCGTGCGGTAGCCCTTCTTGCCTTCCTCGATTTCATCGCTCACTTCACGGATGATCGTCCGGGTTCCCTTCCGGGTTTCCTTCCCGTAATGGAAGTCCACGCCACCCATCCGGATGACGTCCCCGGGCTTCAGAACCGTGGCCTCCACGCGGGTCCCGTTGACGAAGGTTCCGTTGCTGGAATTCAGGTCCTTGACCACGAAGTCCCCATCCCAGGGTTTGATTTCCGCATGGATGCGGGAGACCTTGGTGTTGGGAATGCAGATGTCCGCCTCCGGGGAACGACCAAAAGTCAATGACGCGCGCCCGGCAAGTTGCACCTCGGTCCGCTTACCTTCGGCATTGATGTAATAGAGGAACATGACTTTCTCCTGAATCGAACCACACTCGCTGCGCCCATACCCATACCAAAAGACGGCCCCCCCTGCAAGGATCAGCCCGTGGTTTCGGCGGTTCCGAATATGGGGGAGGGCGGAGCGTGGATTGTTGAGTGACGGCGGGG
>JBAXWO010000263.1:0-4433 GCA_037128375.1 bacterium | reverse complement strand
GGCCACGGACCATGACGCCCAGCGCAACCTTCACCAACTCTTCCGGTCCTTTCAAGCCATCGCCACGCCGTCCCCTATTCTGCGCTTTCTCGCTGTCTATCGTCGGATCCGGGGACTGGACCGGCATCACCTCCGGCGTCTCGTCATCGAAGTGGAGCATCGCCTGCACCGGCGCGGTACCGGTTATGCTGAGATTCTAGCGGCACATCGCAGGGCGAGCGTCACATGAAAGTCCCGGGAAAGGCGCTCATCGCCATCGCTTTTGCCATCGGGCTTCTGGGCCTGCTTCCCTGGATCGGTAATCCGCTGATCGCCCGCGAACAGGAACTACGCGTCGTGTTGACCGCCCGTGACATGGCTCGCGGCGGCAGTTGGCTTGTTCCCCATTATCTCGGCGAACCCCGCCTGAACAAGCCCCCTCTCATGTACTGGATGACGGCCGGAGTTTTTAAACTGGCGGGGACAACTCAATCCCCCGCGCTGGCGCGCCTTCCGGGCGCAATCTGCGGCGCCCTGCTGCTGGCGGCCATGGTCGTCTTGGGCCATCGTCTTGCCGGAAGAACGGCCGCCTTCCTGGGCGCCATGGTGGCGGGAACAACCTATCTTTTTTTGTATTTTGGTCGACTCTGCGAGACCGACATACCCCTCGCCTGCTTCGAGACTGTGGCCGTCTTGACGCTGTATCTGGGCCTCACGGTTCGAAATGGGCTTCGCTGGTGGATGGTTTCCGCCGTCTCTGCTGGACTCGGGTTTCTGATCAAGGGTCCGGCCGCTGTTGTGCTCCCCTTGGCGGCACTGACGTCATTTCTGGCATGTTCTCCGGCCTCGCGGGTTTCTTTCCGGCCATGGCGCTTGGCGGGCTGGATCGCCGTGGTGGCTGTTCTAGCGACCCCTTGGTATCTGCTGGTCTATTTTTCGCCGGCCTCACAGACGGCTGCCTCAGCCGATATCGGATACGAGCTCGGTGCTCTGATGAAAAACAGCAGCCATAGGGGAAATCCGGCCTTCTACCTATACACCCTGCCTCTTGCGATGCTGCCGTGGGGGCTGCTGTTGCCACTCTCCCTCATCGCCCTCTGGCCGCTCGCCAAGCGCCATGCGGCCATCCGATTCCTGCTCGCATGGCTGCTGAGTTCGATGGTCGTCATGAGCGTGGTTCAAAGCAAGCAGATCCATTACTCCACACTGCTGCTGGCACCGGCCGCCCTCCTGATCGGAGTCCATCTGCGAACCCTGCATAGGCCTCGCCTGATCACCGCCTCCTGTCTCGTCCTGCTCGTGTTGAGTGGACTGTATGCCTGGCGACTTCACGAGGTCACGGAACCCAGCCGCATCGTGAAAACCTTCGCGGCCCAAACCACCCGTTATCTGACCGCCAAATCAAATGTGTATCTCGCAGGACGAAGATTGAATGCGATGCAGTACTACCTGGACAGAAGGATCGCGCGCATCAAGAACTTCGACGAGGGTTGGCAGACGGCCCGAACCGGCGATGCCATCATCCTGGCGTCCGACCCGAAAAATCCCCTCACGGCTCCCGCCTCCGGTCAAGCGCCTGTCTTGGTCATGCAAAATCACAAGGTAGCGATGCGCCTTTACATCAAGGATTCGGAGTTGGCGAATCCGTCCCGTGACCCGTAAAATGCCGAAGGCGGAAGAGAGCGGATGACCTGATCCGACGCAGACTCTCGAACACTCACGGCTCACCCCCATCCTTTATCCCACCGGCTTCGGCAGGAATATCTCCTGAAAGAAATTCCGCGCATAGCGATCGGTCATGAGCGACATGTGGTCGACCACGACCTGCGAGAGCGAGGGCCAGTCTCCCCGGGTATACATCTTGTCGATGAAGTGGTGGACCTCCTGCACAGGAGAAGAGTCCTTGTCAGATACAATTCCCCACTGGGACTGTCGCCGTGACGACAGTTCGCGCTGCTCGAACTCAAAGATAACGGTCAGCATATTCTCAGCCCGATGAGCATATTCAACCAGCTGCGGATGGAAATAGATGTTACGGCAGTTGAAATCGTACAGCAGGCCGAAGGCATCGAACACATCATCCGAGAACCCGATGCGATCCGGCGTCTTCAAATTCGTCTCGATCATATCCGTCACGAGGTTGTTGATGATGGTCCGGTTGTCACGCCCCAGCGCCCTGACGACCTTCGCGGGTAACGGCGGCATTTTTCCCAATACACTCTGGGCATCTTCGTAATCCCGTCCGGCGTAGGCGATCCGGTCAACCAGTCGGACCACGCAACCTTCCATCGTCAAGGGAACCAATCCTCTTTGACGAACGGTCTCCAACGGCTTCCCGGGTTTGGACCGCGGGGCCAGTTGCTGTTCGGTCCGTTCCCCGCAATGGCAGACAATGCCGTCCCTGACCTCATACGTCAGATTCAGTCCGCATTCCTCCGTGGAGGGACGGAACGCCAACCGGTCCACCACCCTCAGACTGTGCAACTCGTGCGAGAACCCCTGGGTCGGGTCGTTCCGCTTCCAGAGCTTGTCCAGAACAGTTTCCCCGGCATGCCCGAAGGGACCATGCCCGAGATCATGGCCCAACGCGATGGCAAAAGCCAGGTCCTGATTGAGGCCCAAAGCCCGCGCCACCGTCTGGGATATCGAGGCCATGTAAAGCGAATGATCGACGCGTGTCGAAACATGATCGCTCTCGGGAGAAAAAATGACCTGCGTCTTGTAGCGCAAACGGCGAAAAGCCGTGGAGTGGATGATGCGATGCGCATCGCGCTGATAACACTGCCGGATCGGATCCTCAGCCTCCGGCCGCTGCCGTCCCCGACTGGCCGAACTATGCGTTGCCAGGGGATGATCCAGTATCCGGTCTTCACGGTCTTGCGCCAATTCTCGAAGGTTCTTGGTCATGGTCGGTTTCTCCCGCCTCAGTTTTCCTGCCTGCGGTCCGCGCGGGCGGCATCATCGATTTTGAAATATTTGGTCATACCGTAAGGAAAGTCATGCCGCTTGTAGTTCGTCAGCCAGGGATGACGCAGCCCGAACGACACGGTGTGATGCAGGTACAGCCAGGGGCAATCCTCCATCACCAGTCGCTCCATCCGGGCGTAGAGGGCCCGTTTCTCAGGGCCTTCGGGAAGCGTCCCGGCCTGCTCGTAGAGCCGGTCAAACTCAACGTTGCGGTAATTCGTCCGGTTCGCGCCCGGGGTCGCATTGGGGCCGTAGAACAACTGCAGGAAATTTTCAGGATCTGGATAATCAGCCACCCAGTTCATCAGGAACATCTGCGCCCGGCGCTGCTCGATTTTCTTCAGAAGCGTCGGCCAGTTGTTGAAACTCGGGCGGATGACTACGCCGATCGGCTCCATGAAGGACGCGAGCACCTCCGCCGTCTCACGCGCATCAGACCCGCCCGTTCCGAGTTCAAGGGATAATTCCAGTCTTCGCCCCGTCTTGGGATCGATGCCACCCGGGTACCCCGCCGCTTTCAGAAGCTCGCGCGCCCGGTCCAGACTGAAGGGGTGCAACGAGAGAGCGTCATCCCGTACCGCCATCGTCGGCGGAATCGGCCCGCTGGCGGGCGTCACCCTTCCGTTTTGAAACGCGACCCACTTCTGCCGGTCAAACGCACACATCATGGCCTGCCGCAGCGGCCGGTTGGGGCCCACGACCGGGTCGTCCATATTGAACCCAATGTAGCTGGTATCCATCGCGGGCACAGCGTCCACCACGATGCCACGGTTCTTAAGGGGTACGGAAAGTTCACGATTCACCGAGATGACCGCATCCCAGTTATCCCGCGCGATACCCGAGGTCTCGAGCTGCCCGGAGAGAAACATCAGCCACTGGGAGGATGGGTCGCCGATCACATATTGAACAATGCGATCGACAAACGGCAAGGGCAGCCCGGCATCCCGGAGCAGTCCCGCCTCCGCGTCGCCAGGACTGCCTTGGGACGGATACGCATCCAGCCGTCCCGTCTCCGCCCATTTCGGGTTGCGCACAAATTCAATCCGGTAGTTGTGAACATGGGAGCGCAGCACAAAGGGCCCCGTCCCCACCGGATGATTGAGGAAATCCCCGCCGTAGTACTCCACGGATTCATGAGGAACAGCAAAAGCGTAGTTCATGGCCAGCACCCACAACAGGGCCGGAAACGGACGCGTCAGGCGAATGCGTAGTGTATGGCGGTCGACGGCTGTCAGCCCCTCAACATCGGCCGCGTAATCCGGAACCCCGCGTGCTGAATTCTCCCGGAACGTATCCAGACCGGCTATACGCCCTCGAAAAGCCCAGTACCCGGTCGAGGCGACCTTGATATCGGCGACACGCTTGATGCTGTAAACGAAATCATCGGCGGTCAATTCACGCCCTTTCCCGCCTGTCAGAGTAAAGCAGGGGTCATCCTGGAAATAGATGCCACGCCGCAAGCAGAAGGTATAGTCAAGGCCATCGGC
>JBAXWO010000262.1:0-4466 GCA_037128375.1 bacterium | reverse complement strand
CGTGGTAGACGTGATCGTTGAACTCCGGTATCACGTTCAGAAGCGGGCAGCCGCAGCCGTGACAAAACGGCGTTCCGCAATCCATACACCGCGCCGCCTGCTCCGCCAGTTCCGCCTCACTCGGCCTCAATTCCACTGCCCGGTAGTCCCTCACCCGCTCATCCGCGGGCCTGTATCCCGGGTCCCGGCGCTCATATTCCATGAAACCCGTGACCTTACCCATGGACCACCTCCGCCCGCTCGGTCGCCTCGTCCTCACGCATCATCTGCCCCAGCACCCGTCTATATTCCATGGGGAATACCTTGATAAAATAGGACAGATTCCCCTCCCAGTCCTCCAATATCCGACGTGCCTTCCGGCTGCCGGTATGACGGACATGGTTCTCCAGAAGTTCCTTCAATTCCGCCTGATCCCGCGCGCTGGTAACCAGTTCAAGGTCCACCATGTCCAGGTTGCAGCAGCTGTCAAAATTCCGGGCTTCGTCGTAAATGTACGCCAGCCCTCCGCTCATCCCGGCGCCGAAATTCACCCCCGTGCGACCAAGAACCACCACCCGGCCGCCGGTCATATACTCGCAACCGTGGTCGCCCACACCTTCCACAACGACGGAGGCGCCGCTGTTACGGATGGCAAAACGCTCGCCCGCCGACCCGTTGAGATACACTTCGCCGCAGGTCGCGCCGTAAAGGAGCACATTGCCGGCGATGATGTTGATCGACGGATCGTAGTCGACGCCGCTGAACGGCTTCACGATGATCTTGCCGCCGGACAGCCCCTTCCCCAGGTAATCGTTCGCTTCACCCTCGAGAATCATGGTCTGCCCGCGCGCGCACAGGGCGCCAAAGCTCTGCCCTGCCGACCCCTTGAACTTCAGGGTGATCGTGTCGTCCGGCAACCCCGCATGTCCGTACCGTCTGGCGATCAACCCCGAAATCATGGTGCCGACGGTGCGGTTGACATTGCGGATCACCTGTTCCACTTTCACCGGCTTGCCGGTTTCGATGGCCTTGGCGACCTTGGGGATCAGTTTGAGATCCAAAGCCTGATCGAGTTCGTGATCCTGCGGTTCGATACACCGCACCGGCCCGGTTGCCCGGGGGCTGTAGAAGATCTTGCTGAAGTCGAGCCCCTTGGCCTTCCAGAAGGTGATCGCGTCGTTCATCTCCAGCAGATCGGAGCGTCCGACCATGTCGTCCAGTTTGCGGAACCCGAGCTGTGCCATGTAGCCCCGCAGTTCCTCCGCCACAAAGGCGAAAAAGTTCTGCAGGTGCTCCGGCTTTCCGGTGAATAACTTGCGCAGGCAGGCGTCCTGCGTGGCCACACCGACCGGGCAGGTGTTGCTGTGGCACTTGCGCATCATCACACATCCCATCACCACCAGCGCCGTGGTGGCGAATCCGTACTCCTCCGCCCCCAGCAACACAGCCACGGCGACGTCCCGCCCGGTCTTGATCTGGCCGTCGGCCTGGAGCCGTACCCGACCCCGGAGATTATTGAGCACCAGCGTCTGCTGGGTGTCCGCCAACCCCAACTCCCAAGGCGCTCCCGCATGCTTGATGGACGACAGCGGTGAAGCCCCCGTGCCCCCGTCATACCCGCTGATCAGCACCATGTCGGCATGGGCCTTGGCCACACCCGCGGCGATCGTGCCCACACCCAGTTCGGACACCAGTTTCACCGAGACCCGCGCCTCACGGTTGATGTTCTTCAGATCGTAGATCAACTGCTTGATGTCCTCGATCGAATAAATGTCGTGATGAGGCGGGGGCGAGATCAGGGTGACCCCCGGCGTGGAATGCCGCACCCGCGCGATCTCCGCGTTCACCTTGTGTCCCGGGAGCTGTCCTCCCTCGCCCGGTTTGGCGCCCTGGGCGATCTTGATCTGGAGCTCCCGGCAGTTGACGCAGTATTCGGCGGTGACCCCGAAACGACCACTGGCCACCTGCTTGATGGCGCTGCACCGGCTGTCGCCGTTCGGCAGGGGCTGATAGCGGGCCGGATCCTCGCCGCCCTCGCCGCTGTTGCTCTTGCCGCCCAGCCGGTTCATGGCGATGGCCATGGTCTCATGCGCCTCGCGACTGATCGAGCCGTAGGACATGGCGCCGGTCACGAAACGCTTGACGATCTCCGACGCCGGCTCGACTTCCTCGATCGGCACGGGGATCGCGGACTTGAAACGGAACAGGCCCCGCAGGGTAAACTGCTGTTCCGCCTGGTCGTTGATCAGTCTGGCATATTCGGCATACGACCTGGCGTCGCCCGTCCGGGTCGCCTGTTGCAGCTTGCTGATGGCCTCGGGCGACCAAAGGTGCCGCTCGCCGTCCCGACGGTAGCGATACTGTCCGCCGGCGGTCAGGATCGGCGGGGCATCCTGCGGGGCGCCATACGCTTCCTCGTAACGCGCCATGGCCTCAGCCGCGATCACCTCCAGGCCAACGCCTTCCACACGGGACTCGGTACCCTCGAAATACCGTTCAATCAGGTCGCGATTGAGGCCGACGGCCTCAAACACCTGCGCGCTGCGGTAACTGCGCAAGGTCGAAATCCCCATCTTGGACATCACCTTCCGCAAGCCTTCGCACAGGGCCGCACTGTAGTTCTCCAGCGCCTTCGCCACCCCCAGCTCGACGCTCAATTCCTTCTTAAGGACCATGTCGGCAATCGCCTCAAACGCCAGGTAGGGATTAATGGCGGTGGCGCCGTATCCCAGCAGCAGCGCCATGTGCATCACTTCGCGCGCATCCCCCGTCTCGACAATCAATCCCACACTCGTGCGCTTCCCCCGGCGAATCAGGTGACGGTTCACCGCCGACACCGCCAGGAGTGACGGAATCGGGACCTGGTCGTCGGGAAGATCGCGATCACTGAGAATCAGCAGGTTCTGCCCCTTCACCACAGCCGACTCAGCCTTGACGCACAACTGCCTCACGGCCTCCTCGAGATTGTCGGCCGACCCGCAAACGGGGAAACCGATCGGCAGCGTGCAGGCGCTGAAATCAGTCAGACTGAGCCCCCGAATACGTTCCAGGTCCTCGTTCGATAAGAACGGATGGCGCAACTTGAGCAGTCTGGCATGCTGCGGCAACTCGCTGAGAATGTTGGATGGATTGCCGATGAACGTCATCAACGACATCACCAACTCCTCGCGAATCGGATCGATCGGAGGATTCGTCACCTGCGCGAACAGTTGCTTGAAATACGAAAACAGGAGCTGGGGCTTCTCCGAAAGCACCGCCAAGGGCGTGTCCGTACCCATCGAACCGACGGGTTCATGCGCCTTGGAGGCCATGGCTTCCAGGATGATCTGCATATCTTCGCGCGTGTAACCGAACAACCGTAACCGCCGGAGGAGAGTGCTCCCCTGCGGGGTCACCGGCGCCATGGCTTCAAACAACCCCTGCACCGTCAGTTTGTTCTCCTCCACCCAGCGCCGATAGGGCTGCCGACGCGCCATCTGGCTCTTGATTTCCTTATCCTTGATGACCCGTCCGCGCTGAAGATCCACCAGCAACATCTGGCCCGGCCGCAACGCCCCCTTCTCTTTAACGCGCTCCGGCGCCAGATCAAGCACACCCGCCTCGGACGCCATGACGATGAAATTATCCTTCGTGATGGTGTAACGTGCCGGCCGTAACCCGTTGCGGTCCAGAAGGGTCCCCACGACGGCGCCATCGGTAAACGCCACCGTGGCCGGGCCGTCCCAGGGCTCCATCAGGCCGGCATGGTATTCGAAGAATCCCTTCTGATCAGGGCCCATCGGGTACTTCACGCCCCACGCCTCGGGAATCAGCATCATCATCGCGTGCGGCACTTCCCGTCCGGCGGAAACCAGCAGTTCCAAGGCGTTATCCAGGCAGGCCGAGTCGCTGCCCCCGGGATCGATCACCGGCATGATTTTCTTGATGTCCGCCCCGAAGAGGGGTGATTCCAGCCCTTCCTCGCGCGCCCGCATCTGGTTCAAATTGCCGCGCAGGGTATTGATCTCGCCGTTATGTGCCAGGAAGCGGAACGGTTGCGACAGCTCCCAGGAGGGAAAGGTGTTGGTGCTGTACCGTTGATGGAGCACGGCCACCACGCTGGCCAGGTCGGGGGCATTCAGCTCCGTGTAGAACCCCGATACCTGTCCTCCCGTCAGCAGGCCCTTGTAGACGATCGTGCGGCTGGAAAAGCTCGGGATATAAAATCGGTCGGATGGACCGAGCATGGCCAGCGCCTGACGCTGAACCTGCTTCCGCACCAGGTAGAGTTTCCGATCCAGGTCGGCGCCGGTCAGGCCCTTGCCGTCCACAAACGCCTGCATGACCACCGGCTGATCCTGACGCGCGATCGCGCCCAGAACGCTGCCGTCGGTCGGGACCTCGCGCCAGCCCAACAGTTCCAAACCTTCCCCGGCGGCCGTGGCCTCCACCAGCGACATGCACCAGTTGCGTGCCGAGGAGTTCGGCATGAACATCATCCCGACCCC
>JBAXWO010000261.1:0-4483 GCA_037128375.1 bacterium | reverse complement strand
AGTGGTGCTGACCGGGGCGGAGTTCTACGGAGCGGATGGGCGTGAGGCCGCCAAGTTCAAGTGGGGTGAGGAATTGAATGTGCGCCTGCACTACGACGCCCCCATGCCGGTGGGACCGTCCGTGTTCGGTTTCGCGATAGCGGACGAAAACGGCCGCATCGTGAATGCGAACAACACGCAGATCGAGAAGGTCGAAATTCCGGGTTTGAGCGGTGCCGGGTCGATTGTGCTGCGTCTCCCGAGCCTGAATCTGGCCCAGGGGACCTACCTGTTCTCGTTTTCGGTGCACTCGTCCGATCACAGGGTCAATTATCACCGGCTCGATCATGCGTTTGCCATCGGGGTGGATGCCGGGAAACGGTTTGAGGGGGTCTGCTACGTTCCATGCGAGTGGCATGTAGAGAAGGAAACCGGGGGAGCACCGCGATGACGATGGCGACGAATCCGGCGGTGCAGGATCTGATTCGCCGCGCCCTGGAAGAGGATATCGGGACCGGCGATGTCACCACCCTGGCGGTCGTTCCGGCGGGACTGACCGGCAGGGCCCGGATCCTGTCGCGCGACCACTATGTGGTGGCTGGTCTCGGGGTGGCGGCGGAAGTGTTTCGCCAGGTTAACCCGGATATTGTTTGCCGCGCGGAGGCGGGGGAGGGGGCACGTGTCGGACCCGATCAAAACCTTCTGACCCTCGAGGGGCCCATTTCCGGCATCCTGACCGGCGAACGCACTGCCCTGAATTTCGCCCAACGGTTGACCGGCATTGCGACGCGGACCCGGCAGTTCGTAGACAAGGTTGCGCGCTATGGGGTCAAGATTCTCGATACGCGCAAGACCACCCCGACGCTGCGCGTCCTCGAGAAGTATGCGGTGGTCTGCGGCGGCGGGACCAATCACCGGATGGGCCTCTACGATATGGTGCTGATCAAGGACAACCACCGGCGGTTATGGCAGGCGGCGGGCCTGAGCAATTTGCGGGGGGCGGTCGGGGCGGCCCGGGCGCGTTTCCCGGGGGTTCCCGTGGAAGTGGAGGTCGAGTCGGAAGATGACCTTTGCGACGCGCTGCAGGCGAACCCGGAGTGGATTATGTTGGACAACATGCCGGTCGAGCGCATGCGCCGGTGCGTGGAACTTTGTGCCGGGCGATGTCGCCTGGAGGCGTCCGGCGGGGTGACCCTTGAGACCGTTGAAGCCATGGCGGCCACGGGCGTGGACGCCATTTCAATCGGGGGCTTGACGCATTCGGCGCCGGCGGCGGACTTGTCGTTGGAACTGGACTAGTGGCCTTTTCAGGATGAAGCCGATGAGTCGCATTTTCGTAATAGATATTGGCAACACCAGCACGTCCGTGGGCGTGGCGCAGGGCCGACGGATCGGGCGCGTGGGCCGGATGCCCAGCCACGATGGACGGGATGGCGCCAGGATCCTTGAGTTACTGGATGGCCTGGCGGGAAACGCGACGATGACGGATGCTGTGCTGTGTTCCGTCGTTCCCCGGTTGAATCCCTCCTGGATTCGGGTTCTGAAGGAAGTCTGCAGGAAGGCGCCGCTGGTGGTCAGTCAGCGCATCCGGATGAACGTGACGGTGGACTATCCCCATCCCGAGACCATTGGCGCCGATCGGCTGGCCAATGCGGTCGCCGGGTGGGAGCGCTATCATGCCCCGGTGATCGTCGCTGATTTCGGGACCGCCCTCACGTTCGATGTGATCACCGGGGAGGGGCGCTATGTCGGTGGCGTGATTGCGCCGGGACTTCCGTTGATGACCGACTACCTGGCCGAACGCACGGCTCTCCTGCCTCACATCGAACTGGGCGGGCGGTATCATGCTTTCGGGCGCAGTACGACGGAGGCCATGCGGATCGGGGCCATGGTCGGGTACCGCGGCATGGTTCGAGAGATCATCGAGCATGTAAAGGCCGGCATGAATGAGCCCCGGGTGAAGCTTTGCGCCACCGGCGGATATGCCGCGCAAGCGATGTCGGGCCTGGGGATGCCCGTAGACATTCTGCCGAAATTGACGTTGGATGGATTGGTATTGATGCACGAATTTAACCAGAGATCTGGCTGTTAGGAGGATGGACACGTGAAGTCGATGACGCACAAGGAACGGGTGCTGAATACGTTGAATCGCAAACCGGTGGATTTATTGGCTTGCGAAGATGGTTTGTGGGGCGAGACCAGTGCGAAATACGTCGAGCAGGGAGCGTTGCAGCAGGGCGAGGATATCGTCAGTCATTTTGACTTGAGCTGGCGCGGCGGCGGCTGGCTGAACAGCATGGCCGATCTGGGCTTTCAGGAGCAGGTCCTGGAGGAAACGGACGAGACGAGACTCGTTCTCAATGGGAACGGGGCCACGTTGCGCTGGTGGAAGACGCGTTCCGGGACGCCGGAGCACGTGGACTTCAAGGTCAAGGAACGCCCGGCGTGGGAGGATATGATCAAGCCTCACCTGCTTACGGTGGATCGGAGTCGTATTCCCTTCGAGTGGTACCGTCACGAGAAAGCGAGGGCGGCGGCCGAGGGGCGAGCCTTCTGCTGGGCGGGAGTGGCACCATTCGAGCAGATGCACCCTGTTTGCGGGCATGAATACATGCTGATGGGCATGGCGCTGGATCCCGAGTGGGTTCTGGATATGGTGATGACCTATGCCCGCATGACGATCATGCACCTGGATACGCTTTTCGCGGAAGAGGGTGTGCCGGACTTCATGTTCTTCTACGAGGACATGGGGTTCAAGGACAAGCCGTTCATGTCGCCCGCGATGTACGAGGAACTGGTTATGCCCGGGCACAAGCTCCTTTTTGATCACGCTCATGCCAGGGGGCTGAAGACGGTGGTGCACTCCTGCGGGTTTGTCGAGCCGCTGGTGCCCGGACTGATCCGGGCCGGCATGGACTGCCTGCAGGCGATGGAGGTCAAGGCCGGCATGGACATGCCGCGCATCGCGAAGAAATTCGGCGGGAAAATATCGTTCTGCGGAAACATCGACATCAGGATCATCGGATCAAACGATCGGCGCCAGATCGATGCCGAACTCGAGAGGAAGATACTCCCACTAGCCGATGCAGGCAGCGGTTTCATCGTCCATTCGGACCATTCAATACCGCCTGAAGTCGAACACGACACACTGGTCTACTTCTTTGAACAGGGAGCGAAGATGGCCAGCCGCGTCTGGAAGTAAAAAAAACTGGTTGCCATATTCCCGAGCATCAGGAATATCAGCAGATCTCCACTTGGCACTTTGGAATTGAATTGAGGAAGATACTGCCGTATCTCTTGGAGATGATCCTGCGGTCGAGGATGACGATAATGCCCTTATCGGTCTTTTTCCTTATAAGGCGCCCTACTCCCTGCCTGAACCTCAATACGGCTTCAGGAAGGGAATAGTCCATGAAGGATTTTCCACCCTCACGCTCAATCCTTTCCGATCTCGCCTGCACAAGCGGATGGCTCGGTACGGCAAACGGAAGCTTCGTGATGATGACATTGCTCAGAGCCTCGCCAGGGACATCGACTCCCATCCAGAAACTCGTCACTCCGAAAATTACCGAATCGACATCCTGCTTGAAGGTGCTGAGCATTGCAGAACGGCTCTTCCCCTCGCCCTGCACGAGGAGAGTTATCCCCTTGTCATCAAAGAAGGGTCTCAGCCTGTCGGAACTTCTCTTCATATTGTCATAGCTGGTGAAAAGGACAAAAGCCTTTCCGTGGGTCCTGCTTATGTAGTTTTCAATCTCGTCGCAGGCCGATTCAAGATAGTTTTCCTCATCGGGAAGAGGCATGTTCTTTGGTATATATATTTTTACCTGGTTCTCATAATCAAAGGGGGTGTCGAGGATATCGCACGTTCCATTGTCGAATCCTATCCTCCTCATGTAATAGTCGAGTTTGCCGGACACGGAGAGGGTCGCGCTTGTCAGGACTACCGGCAGTTCACCGTTGAAAAGAACCTTCCTGAGTATCTCATTCACGTTGAGGGGGGCTGCATAAAGCTGGATGTTCATCTCGTTCCTGCCACCCTTTTCAACCCAGTAGACATGATCATCCAGCCGCATGGCCACAAAATCCGACACCGCAGTCCTGTAGTATTCACAGCGCATGAGCATAGCGGAAAGCTCCTGGCCCAGGTCGTCGTCGTCCTCGTCCCCCTGCTGGAGGAGCCCCGGGTCGATCCGCTGCGTCGTCAGGTCGCGGTAGATGGCCCGCGCCCTCTTCTTCTCCAGGATCACTCCCGGGATCCTCACGCTGGCGTCCCAGACCGCGAAGTCCCCGACCGCGCCGGACGGAGGGAGGACGAAGCGCCACGTCCCCTCCTGGTCGGTCGCCGTCCGGTTCTCGAAGACCTGCCGGACCGACACGCTCGCGAAGCCTCGCGCGAGCCCGACGTCGACCCGCATCTCGCGCAGCGAGAGGACCGACGAGTCGGGGCGGCCGGTCGACGTCGGGACGAGGAGGAGGTTCTGCGCCCGGGCGGGATGGGCCG
>JBAXWO010000260.1:0-4484 GCA_037128375.1 bacterium | reverse complement strand
TTTTCGGCCGTTAGCAGCCTGTCAATACCGGGGCTTTGGGTCACATCGGCCCGGACGTACTCGGAACAGTGTCCAAAAAACGCCCGGTAGGGGGATCCGCCGCAACCGTAGTCGAAGACCTTGCCACCCGCCTGTTTCGCAAAGGCGCCAACCACGGCGGCGAGATCCTGGTTCGCCAGATAGTCACCATCCCATACTGAAGGTGTGCGACGAGAACGCACGTACCCAGAGCTCGACAGGAGCGTCCCTAATTCGGAGATGTCGTCAGGGCTTTGTGTTTGCAGGGCCATCTTGCGCTCACTTAGTCAGGATCATGAGGGTGGGACCAGCGCCTCGGATGGAGCGGGTTGGCGTTCATATCCGCGCCAGAAGGCCTTCCACTTTTCAAGTGATGCGCCCAGGTCCCGCCGCGTTATTTTGTCGCTCCAAATCCCCCGCCCATACCGCCGTGCATATCTCAGCAGATTACGGGGATTGATGAAGGGGTTTGGCATCCGGGCATGCGGAACAAACGATCGGGTGAACTTCCACCACAGCTTATGGGAGAGGGTGGGAAGCGGCCGTTTCCAGGGTTTCAGGCCACTGGCATAATGGATGTTGACCTGTCCGGGATCGGCCTCGACAGAGCCTGCATCGATCGAGTTCCCAAAGGCATTCCATTCCGGCGGCAACACGCCGATCTGCCCTTTTAAAACCCAATTGATGGCGCTCTGATCGGCATAGCGGCATCTGGCGGACTCCTTCTGAATGAAGGCCAGCAGGGCTTCTGCCAAGCGATCGCTCTTCCATCTCTTGACGTTGAGCAGCAGGAGACCGCCGTTGATATAGGTGTAAGCCGACAGGTCCAGCGCCCCGCCCCAGGGGCAGTCGTCCGAAAGGTGGCCGCTAAAGTCAATGACCCCGCTCACCGCTTTGTCAGTATCGTAATGCTGCAGGAGCCCGCTCAGGGGGCGGGTGATGAGGAAATCCGAATCGAGATATATGGCGAGGTCCGCCTCAACCACGCTCGCCGCAAACAACCGCGCGTAGGTCATGTGACCCAGTTCACGAATCTCGGTCAGTCCGGCCAGACTGCTGGGATTGAAAACGTGACGATTGACAGTTGCGGCGGGATTAATCGCGGCCACCAGGGCAAGAAGGGATCGCCATTGCGATGCCTGCAGGCCTCCATCCAGAACATGGATCTGCAGCGGGTGGCTCCTTTCGTGAAAGACAAGGCTGGCCAAAGTGGTTTGCAGCCCGTAGAAAAACGTGCTGTCGCTGGCAAGCACTATATGGATCGTCTCTCGCATAAGCACAGACGAAGGCGGCCGGTTTTCGTGCACACTCCGTGCCCGTGGATTACGCGCAACCCGGCCCAAAGACACGACATGATGTGCGTGCGAGTATAGGCGATCGGAACCCGCAAAAGCAACACGCCACTGCAGCACAAACCCCTCCGCGCTCATCGCCGTTCATCGCCGAATCTTGACCGTCCTGTCCGATTCTGTCACCCTTCCCGCCATGAACGCTTCTCCCCAGATCGGATCCACCGAAGGCAGCCCGAGCAGCAATTCCCGATCCATATTTGTTCATGAAAACCGTTCTCGTATTTGAACCGCTCCCCAGCGGACACCGTGTCGGCTTTATCCACTGGCTGGTTCATGCCATAGAGGAAAATCCGCCGCCGGACTGCCGTTTTATTTTTGTCGTCGACGCCAGGTCGAAGGGGACCTCGTCCAGCGAGGTGGTGTTTCAGAGGATTTCGCCTCAGGCGGCGGATCTTCTGGCCGGAGCCGGTCGATGGCACAAGCAGAGGCTGCTCTGGACTCTCTTTCGTGATAGCTGCACCCGGTTCAAACCCGACCATGCGTTGATCCTTGAACTAACGCGTCTGGAGCTTGCACTGGCTTTGCGCGGAGCACCGTGCCCGGTTTCGGCGATTCTGTTTGTGCAATACCCCGAACTGCCGCGCGGATTCAAATTTGTTGCCAAAGAATTGAAAACCGCCCTGCTGTTGCATCGCGCGCCGGTCAGGAATCTCTTTCTGCTGAACGGAGAAGCGAGCTGCCGTTATCTTGCCGATCGCTTCGGCTCAGGCACTCACTTTGTTCCCCTCCCGGATCCATCCCCTGTGATCGCCGCGGAAGCCGGTTATTCTCTTCGTGATGGCTACCACATTGATTCTCTCCGGACGGTGTTCCTGTTTTTCGGGGTTATCTCCCCCCGCAAGGGGGCCGATGTGCTGCTCAAGGCACTGCGTCGTCTTTCGCCTGATGCGGCCGCACAGGGCGCCTTTATCTTCTGCGGCGAACCCGAGCATGGCTACCGGGAGGCTTTTGAACAGGCGTACGTGCGCCTGCACAACGAGCGGCCTGACATTCAACTGCATAGGGAAGACCGGTTTGTGTCCGATGAACGGATGATCTCTCTGTTCGAACAGTCTGATGTGATTCTGATGCCCTATACCCGTCCCGAATATTCAAGCGGTATTCTGGCGCTGGCGGCCGAGGCCCGCACTCCGGTCATCGGCCCCGAGGGAGGACTCCTCGGTCGGCTGATCAGGCAAAACGGGCTCGGCACGGTCTGCCCTGTTCATCCGAACGGGATCGCGCAAAGCATCACCGACGCCATGCGGCGACTCCCGGTGATTGACGAGACGCGGTGCGAGGCCTTTGTGCAAAGAAGTCGCCCTGATCTTTACGGACGCACCATTTTGGATGCCCTCACGAGTTCGAACACCATCGAATATCACGGCGCACTAAAACCTTTGACGGAAGCCTGCCAGGTGGCACAGGCCGACGTTCTGTTGGTCGCAGATCTGCTGCGGGCTCCGCAAATTGAAGGAGTTCCTTCGGACGGGGTCATGAATGTCCTATTACGGAAGGCGGCTGTCGCCATCCGTCATGCCCAATTCGTTTTTCGCGTGCAGAGGCTAAAGAAAGATCAGTGCATGCTGATCCAGGAGTTTTCAAATATTCCGCTCGCGATGATTTTCCCGTTTATCTGGCTTTTGCGCGACAGGCTTATGTTTGTCGTGAACCACAATCTGCAGTGGACCGTCCGGCGTTCTACGGAAAGAGCCGCTTTCGGAATGTTGGGGCGGATGGGGTGCCGGTTTGTGTTCTTCGAACAGATTCCGGCAGAGGCCTTGCGTGAACTCGGCATAACTCCCAAAGGATGCTTTGCTCTGCCGCATCCGGTTTCGGCAACCAGCCGGTTTAGAACACGCGATAGCGCAATAAAACGGGTCGGCGTGATCGGCCAGTTCCGGGCGGAAAAGGGTCTCGACTCCCTTCTGGAGCACCTCAAGCCACTGTCGGCGAAGTATGACATCATGATCGGCGTGCCGAACAGGGAGGATTTTAAGAGGAATTCACAATACGCCGGGGAGAATTGGTTTGAGTTGACCAACACCGCCGGTCCTCATGCCTACCGGGACGCACTGCTGGGCTGTGATGTGATTGTCTTGAATCACCCGGCCTCGGGATATCAGTTCCGCGCTTCCGGGCTCATTGCCGATGCGGCCGCGGCCCATGTCCCGGTGGTGGTGAGAAGACTGCCGGTTCTGGAAGCCCAGATCTCCCGTCCTGTCCGGATCGGCGAATGCTTCGATGACCTGAGCGGCTTGGAGGATGCTCTCGGGAAGGTTGATGTAAACCTGCGCGGCGGAGTGTATAAGTTCGAAGAGTATATCCAGGCCCGCTCCGCCCAGGAGCTGGCGAAAATTCTGGATGCTTTCACCAGGAAACCGCATGGATAGGGTCAACATTCTTGGCGTCAACGTGGATGTCATCAACCAGCCGGAACTGCTGAGTGAAATTGACCGCCTGGCGGCGGCGCAACACCCCGTGCTGGTGAACAACGTCAATGTGCACGCCTGCAATATCGCTTATGCCGATCGGGAGTTCCGTGACATCCTGAATGCCTCCGAGATTGTCTTCTGTGACGGCTACGGCGTCAAGCTTGCCGCACGGTTGCTCGGCAAGATTCTGGGACAGCGCATGACTCCTCCCGACTGGATCGACGATCTGTTCAGACTGTGCGTGCAGCGGAGGTACAACCTCTACTTTCTCGGTGATACGGACGAGGTGGTTCAGCGGTTTGCCCGACGGGTCAAGGAGAAGCATCCCGGAATCAGGGTGGTCGGACAACATGATGGTTATTTTGCGCTGGACAGCGAGGTGGCGATCCGACTCCTGGCTGAAATCCGGCAGGCGGGGCCGGACATTGTCCTTACCGGCATGGGTATGCCATTGCAGGAAAAGTGGGCGTGGAGAGCCCGTCCGGGCATGGGAAAAGGCGTGATCATCGCAACCGGAGCCCTGTTCCGCTGGTACACGGGGTACGAACGCCGCGCGCCACGCTGGATGACGCAGCACGGGCTGGAATGGCTGGCCCGACTGGCGGTAATGCCCCGGAGGCATTTCAAACGCTACGTCATTGGTCTGCCGCTCTTTTTTGCAAGGGTTCTCGGATCAAAACTCCGCAGGAAAGTCCGGCTT
>JBAXWO010000026.1:0-12730 GCA_037128375.1 bacterium | reverse complement strand
GCCTTTACTGAGATGCTGAACAATGCCATTGATCACTCGGAGGCTGAGACATGCCAGGTGACGATGAGCTTGGATGCCTACAACTGTTCGTTTGTTGTTCGGGACCAAGGGATTGGCATCTTCCACTCCATTGCCTCCAAACTCGGCTTGTCCGATGAAACCCGTGCGGTGGAGGAACTGATGAAAGGCAAAACCACGACCATGGCTGAACGGCACAGCGGAGAAGGCGTCTTTTTCACGACCAAGGTTGCGGATCAGGCGATCATCCGATCCCATACGTTCGAGTTGATGTGCGACAACGTTCAAAAGGACGTTATTCTCAAGACCAAACATCGCATTGCAGGCACCGCCGTGCAGTTCCAGATCGCCCGGCGATCCCGCCGCGATCTGGAGGGGTTGTTCAGACAGTTTGCGCCCGGCGAATTGGATTTCCGGTTTGAGAAGACCCGTGTCTTTGTGCGGTTGTTCCAGAACGATTACATTTCGCGTTCCGAGGCGCGCCGACTGGTGACGGGACTCGACAAATTTACCCTAGTGGAACTTGATTTTTCCGCTGTCAATGCGATCGGGCAAGGGTTTGCCGATGAAGTGTTCCGTGTTTTTGCGGGCGCGCATCCGGCTATCCGGTTCGACGCTGTTCACGCTGGGGAGGCGGTCAAAGCGATGATTCGTCACGTGGTTGACAAACAGAACCTCGATGAAGTTGACGATCGATTGACCATACGGCCGGCAGGCAGCCTGGGTTTGAAACCTGAAGCCTGAGTCAGTTTTTTGCTTTCTTCTCCCGCTAAATCGGTAGAATGCCGCCCATTTCAAAACCATGACGGCGACCCGCACACATCATTATGACGAGAGCAAGATCAAGACGCTCTCCTCCCTGGAACATATCCGTAAACGGACGGGGATGTATATCGGCCGCGTCGGGGACGGGTCGCATTACGATGACGGCATCTACGTCCTGATCAAGGAAGTGATCGATAACGCCATCGACGAGTTCATCATGGGGTTCGGCGAGCGTGTCGTGGTGACGCTGGAGGGGCCGCGGGTCACGGTGCGGGATTTCGGACGCGGCATCCCGCTGGGGAAGGTGGTGGAATGCGTCTCACGCATCAACACCGGCGCGAAGTATAACGACGAGGTTTTCCAGTTCAGCGTCGGCCTGAACGGTGTGGGCACCAAGGCGGTCAACGCCCTGTCGAAGCATTTTTCCGTCCGGAGTTTTCGTGGCGGGGACTATGCCGGCGCGGAGTTCAAACAGGGCAAACTGCTCAGGGAATCAAAAGGCCGGGCGGAGGAGCCGGATGGGACCTGGGTCAGTTTCGAGCCGGATCCCGCCATCTTCGGGGTTGTCGCCTATGTTCCCGAACACCTCAAGCGGCGGATGCAACTCTATACCTTCCTCAATGCCGGCCTGAAGATCGATCTCGACGGCGCCGTCTATCAGTCCCGGAACGGACTCAAGGACCTGATCGACGATGAAGTGAGCGACGAAGCCCTGTACCCCGTTCTCCATCATCGATCCAAGACCATTGAACTGGCGATCACCCACACGAACCGGTTCGACGAAACCTTTTTCTCGTTTGTGAACGGTCAGTGGACCAGCGACGGCGGAACGCACCTGAGCGCCTTCCGGGAAGGATTGGTCAAGGCATTTAACGAATATTCCAAAGGCAAGTTCGAGGGCGATGACGTCCGCGAGGGCATGGCTGGTGCCGTGGCGATCCGACTCAAGGATCCGGTCTTCGAGTCCCAGACCAAGAACAAGCTGGGTAATACGGAGTTGCGGAGTGAGCTGGTCCAGCAGGTGAGGGAGATCGTGGTGGACCTTCTCCATCGTCATCCCCAGGCGGCGGAAAAGGCTCTGGTGAAGATGGAGGAGACCGTCAAGCTTCGCAAGGAACTGCAGTCCATCAAGAAGATGGCGCGGGAACGCTCCCGGGCCACGTCCATCCGGGTTCCCCAACTCAAGGACTGCAAGACGCACTACGACAAAAAGACGGGAGCCGGCGCCGACTCCATGCTGTTCATCACCGAAGGCCAGTCGGCCTCGGGGTCGATTGTGAGCTGCCGCGACGTGGTCAATCAGGCGATATTCACACTGCGGGGCAAGCCGCTGAATGTGTGCGATTTGAATCGTGACGTGATGTACAAGAACGAGGAACTGTACAATCTGATGCGCAGCCTGGACATTGAGGATTCGAACGAGCGGTTGCGCTACAACAAGGTGATCCTGGCCACCGATGCCGATGTCGACGGGTTGCACATCCGCAACCTACTCCTCACGTTCTTCCTGCGTTTTTTCGAGCCCATCGTTCACGAGGAACACATCTTCATTCTCGAGACCCCGCTTTTCCGCGTGCGGAATACCAAGCGCACCGTCTACTGCTATTCCGAACAGGAACGCGACGAGGCGATGAAGGACATCGGGCGTGCCGCCGAGGTGACGCGGTTCAAGGGGCTGGGGGAAATCTCGCCGGGTGAATTCAAGAACTTCATCGGCCCCGCCATGCGGTTGACTCCGGTCCAGGTGGTCAATCGCCACAGCGTCCCGGAGATCCTGGCCTTTTACATGGGCCGCAACACGCCGGAACGGCGCCGCTACATCATGGATAACCTCGTGGTGGAGACGGAATCGTGAGTGACCAGGCGGATCTTTTCGGGGGAGATGAACTTCTGGCGCCCGCCCTGCCGCCCGAGGCGGTTGCCTCCACCCCGGAGGAGGCCACGCCCGTGGCGCCGCACGACATCGCCGGGGTGGGCGACGGTCCGTTGAAACGCCTGGTGGACAGCAACTTCATCCAATACGCGTCCTATGTGATCCGGGACCGGGCGATTCCAGACGTTGCGGATGGCCTCAAACCCGTCCAACGCCGGATTCTCCATTCCCTCCACGAGAACGATGACGGTAAGTTCATCAAGGTCGCCAACATTGTTGGCTACAGCATGCAGTTCCATCCGCACGGCGACGCCTCCATTGGGGACGCCCTGGTCACGCTGGCCAATAAGCGTTACCTGATCGAGGGGCAGGGGAACTTCGGTAACGTGCTCACCGGCGACCCGGCGGCGGCGCCCCGGTATATCGAATGCCGGCTCACGCCGCTGGCCCGCGACGAGATTTTCAACGACGATCTCACGGACTTTGTTCCCACCTACGACGGTCGTAAGGAGGAACCCGTCGTCCTGCCCGCCCGCCTTCCGCTGCTGCTGATGCTGGGCGCGGAAGGGATCGCCGTGGGGATCGCCACGCGCATCCTGCCGCACAACTTCTCCGAGTTGCTGGACGCGCAGGTCGCGATCCTCCAGAAAAAGGGATTCGACGTGGTCCCGGACTTTGCGCAGGGCGGCCTGATGGATCCCTCGGCCTATGACCATGGGAAGGGCTTCGTGCGGGTGCGGGCCCTGATCGAGACGCGCGATCCGCAGACGCTGGTGATTCGCGAAGTGCCGTTCGGGGCGACCACGGATTCGCTGATCGCCTCCATCGAGGAGGCGGCGCGCAAGGGCAAGATCAAGCTCCGGAGCATCAGCGATTTCACGGCCGGGGCGGTCGAGATTGAGATCCAGTTGCAGGCCGATCAGGATCCCGCGCGGGCCGTCGAGGCGCTTTATGCCTTTACGCAGTGCGAAGTGCAGGTGGCCAGCCGCATCGTGGTCATCCGCGACAACCGGCCCGTCGAGATGGAGGTCGGCGAGGTGCTTCGCCACAACACGGACCGGCTTCTTGACCTGCTGAAACGCAAACTCAAGGTCCAGCAGCGGCAGTTGACCGAGGAACTGCACCGCAAGACCCTGGCTCAGATTTTCGTTGAGAACCGGTTGTATAAACCCATTGAAACCTGCCGCTCGGCGGAAGAGGTCGAGACGGTTGTGCGCACGGGTCTGCAGCCCTTTGTGGCGCAACCTCAGCGTGAGGTGACCCGGGGCGACCTCGACATGCTGCTGGGGATTCCCATCCGGCGCATCTCGTTGTTCGACGTGGAAAAGAACCGGCAGGAGATGGAGAAGCTACGTGCCGAACTGGCCGAGTCGCGCGAGAACCTGGCCAACCTTGTGGCGTATGCCGTCCGCTACCTGCGCCAGGTGCAGAAGAAATACGGATCCGACTTTCCGCGTCGAACGCGCCTGACGCGATTCGAGACAGTGGCGGTGCGTGAATTAACCGCCTCGGAACTCACGATCCATCGGGATCGCGAGAAGGGCTATCTGGGCTACAAGGTTGGCGGAACGCCGGTCCTGCAGTGTTCGTCGCTTGATAAGTTGCTTCTGGTGTGGCGGGACGGCCGGTACAAGATGGTGGCCCCGCCGGAGAAACTGTTCGTGGATGCCTCCCTGATCCACTGCGCGATTCTCGACCGGGAGAAGGTTCTGACGGTGGTCTACGATGAGGAGGGGTTCACCCGGATCAGGAAAGTGGCGGGCGGAATGGTGACCAACCGCGAATACCGCTGCATACCCGCGGGCGCCCGGATTCTGTTCTTCTCCGATGAGGAGACTCCCGTTCTGTATGTCCGGTACGAGGTGCCTGAAACCGCGGCCATCAGGCAGCAGGAGTTCGACACCACGCGGCTGCCGGTCCGCGAGCGCGACGGCAAGTCCTCCCTGATGTCCTCCAAGAAGATCGCGACCATCGGCGCGGTCAAGCCGGAGACCTGGGACGATGCGCTGACCGGGCCGAAGGGCGCCTACATGGATTTCTGAGGGCAGGCAGCGGGAGCCTGCGTGTCATCGCACAATCTTGAGCACGCTCTTGAAGGCGGGATGTTCGGCGGTGCGCATCAGTTCGAAGAGGACCATTTCCACGCAGGCGATCCGCGCGCCGAGCGTACGGGCCCGGTCGAGACCGACGGTTTTATCGAAGGCACGGCGGGAGGAAACGGCATCCGCCACGATCTGCACCTCGAAACCGCGGGCCAGTAGGTCCGCAGCGGTCTGGTAAACGCAGACGTGGGTTTCGATGCCCGCCAGAAGGATTTGCTGGCGGCCCAGCGCCTCGATGTTATGCATGAACTTCGGTTCGCCGCAGCAACTGTAGGCCATTTTGGGGATGACCGACTGGCTGCCGCCCAGCAAGACCCGGATTTCGGGCGCCGTCTCGCCCAGTCGCGAGGGATTCTGTTCAAGCCACAGGATCGGCAGATTCAGCGCCTGCGCGCCCTTGATCAGTTTCTGCAGGTTGGCCAGCAGGTCCTCGCGCTCGTGCATCGCCTGCAGGAGTCCGCTCTGCACATCGATGATCACCAGAATGGTATTTTTTTCCGACAGCATATGATTCCCCTCCGCCGTCTTTCTCAATGCCCGTCATTATAATATAAAAGGCCACCAGACTCAAGGGCTCCTATCCTGTTGACACTCGGAGGATTGGGAGTAAAAGAGACGGCACATTGAACGTCAAATGGTGACTGGAAGGGGATTATGGGGCTAAGTATCGGCATTGTGGGGCTCCCCAATGTGGGGAAATCGACTATCTTCAACGCGCTGACGCGGGCGCAAAACGCGGAAAGCGCGAACTATCCCTTTTGCACCATCGAACCGAACAAGGCGGTGGTCCCGGTTCCCGATCCCCGCGTGGATAAACTCGTCGAAATGGTCAAGCCGCAGAAGACGGTCTACGCCACGGTGGATTTCGTGGATATCGCCGGACTGGTCAAGGGCGCCAGCCAGGGCGAGGGGCTGGGTAACAAGTTTCTGATGAACATCCGTGAGACCCAGGCGCTTTTGCAGGTGGTGCGCTGTTTCGACGAGGAGAACGTGGTGCATGTGGACGGATCCGTCGATCCCCTGCGCGACGTGGGGGTCATCGAGACCGAACTGATCCTGGCCGATTACCAGATGATCGAAACCCGTGTGGCGCGCCTTGGCAAGCAGATCCGGGGCGACAAGGCCCTGCAGGCGCAACTGGACGTGGCGCAGCGACTATTGGAGCACCTTGGACAGGGCCGGATGGCGGTGGATTTCGATGACCAGAAGTCGGACGCGGCGGTCGTGCTCTTCAAGGAATGCCAGTTTTTGACCGACAAGAAAACGATCTACTGCTGCAATGTCGACGAGGCCGGGGTGGGTGCGGATAACGACTATGTCCGCCGGGTCCGGGAACACGCGACGCAGCGGGGTTGTGAAACCGTCAAGATCTGCGCCAAGATGGAGGAGGACCTCAACGGCATGAGCGACGCCGAGCGCGACACGTTTCTCAAGGAATACGGGGTTGTTGAGAGCGGCCTGGATCAGATTGTGCACACGGGGTACCGCACCCTGGGATTGATCAGTTTCCTCACGGCCGGGCCCAAGGAAGTCCGTGCCTGGACGATTCGTCGCGGCTGGAAGGCGCCGCAGGCCGCCGGGGTGATTCATACCGACTTCGAGCGCGGCTTCATCCGGGCCCAGGTGATGTCGTACGCTGACTTCGTGGAGCAGGGGGGGGAAGCCGCCTGCCGGGCCAAGGGGCTGCTGCGGATTGAAGGCAAGGAATATGAAGTGCGGGATGGGGATGTGATCGAATTCTTGTTCAACGTTTGATGAGGAGGAATGACCATGGCTTCGTTACTACTGGATACCTTGCTGGCGGATATCAAGACCGCCATGAAATCACAGGATGCGGAGAGACTGTCCGCCCTACGTATGCTGCATGCCCAGGTTAAGGATGCCACCACCAATGCCGGGAAGGACCCGACGGACGACATCGTGGCCGTCATGGTGGCCAAGGCGATCAAACAGCGCATGGACTCGGTAGAGCAGTTCCGGGCGGCCGCCCGTGCCGACCTGGCGGACAAGGAGCAGCGCGAGATCGAATGGTTCCGCAAGTACCAGCCGCAGCAACTCGACCAGGCGGCCATCGAGACGCTGGTTCGCAAGGTGATTGCCGAGACCGGGGCGGCCGGGAAGAAGGATTTGGGGAAAGTGATGCAGGCGTTGATGCCCCAGGTCAAAGGCCGGTCCGACGGCAAACTGGTCAACCAGGTCGTCCTGTCCCTCCTGGGCGCGTGAAACCTGACCGGCCGTCGGCCTTCGGCCGCTGGCCTCAGATGCCATACGTCTGGAGGTGCCATGATCTCCCTGATTGTGTGGCGATTATGGGTCCGCGTAGGCGGCGATCTGGTACAACACATGTGTTGTCCAACACAGTATTACGCACAATATAAATATTGTACGGTGTTGACAATTGCACAACGAATATGTTGTAATCATGTGTAGTAAGGAGGACCGTCACATGAACAAGAAACGTCTCGTCCGTGAACAACTAGAGGTTTCTCTCCAGCGCCTCGCTCCTTTGCGTAGCGTATCCCAGCCCCCGAAAGGGTGGATTCGCGCCATACGTGACGCGCTCGGGATGACCGCCAAACAATTGGCCTCCAGGCTCGGCGTTGCCCAACAGGCGGTGGCACGCATCGAGAAGGACGAATTGGCCGGCGCCGTCACAATCAAGACCATGCGACGCATCGCGGAGTCTCTTGACTGTGTCTTCGTGTGCGGTTTCGTGCCACGTTCAAGCCTCGAAACCACCCTCCGCAATCGGGCCGAAAGCATCGCCGTCGAACGCCTCCGGCAAGCCTCCCATACCATGACGATGGAAGACCAAGCTCTCACCAAGGCGGAGAACCAGAAAGTTCTGTCCGAAATGGTTGACGAATTGGTCGCCACTTCGCCGGCAAATCTATGGAGCGAATCATGATCACCTTCGACTATCCGGAAGGGGCCACGCCCATTGATTTGGACGAAGCACAGGGACTGCGTCTCACGCACATTACGACACGCGGGGAGTTGGATCGGTGGGAACAAGACAACATCATCCAGGCGCTTGCCTGGCTGGACAGGACCAAACCTGCGGATATTCTGAACGAGATTTTCATCAAGGACCTCCATCGTCGCATGTTCGGCGATGTCTGGAAATGGGCTGGCCAATTCCGGCATAGCGACAAGAACATCGGCGGGCCATGGCATCAGGTTCCAACGAGTGTGAGAAACCTGTGCGATGATGCATGCCTGTGGATGGAACTGCGGGAGGAGTCACCGGATCAGATTGCTGTCCGGTTCCACCATAGGCTCGTCTCGATTCACCCCTTTGCCAATGGCAATGGGCGTCATGCAAGACTGATGACAGACCAGCTCCTGGAGAACATTCTGAAGCGCCCTCGGTTCACCTGGGGAAGTGAAGACTTGTCGACACCCGGAGACGCCCGGCACAGGTATATCGCAGCTCTCCAGGCCGCAGACCAACAGAGCTACACGCATTTGCTCGAATTCGCAAGAATGTAGCCGAACGGAAACAACAACTGTTCAAGATCGAGCCGCTGAAGTGAAACTGAACCCACGGATACGAAAGGTGCTTCCGGAGTCGGACTTCCGGCTCCGGCTCACGTTCTCGAATGGCGAAGTCCGAGTTTACGATGCCCGTCCTCTGCTGAAACAAGGAGGCGTGTTCGATGAACTCAAGGACGAATCGGCCTTTCGTTCCGTTCATCCCTGGCACGGTACCGTGCAATGGGCGGGCGGTCAGGACCTCTGCCCGGACACGCTTTACGAGGACAGTATATTGATCGCTAAGGCGCAGCCCCTGGCCGTTCGCGAGCCAAAAGCTGCGTACTCGATGAAGAAGCAAGGAAAGAAACGGGGTTAGAGTTCTCGTCCGGCGACCGTCTCAAACTCTTTTCCGTCGTCCAACATCTTCGCTGACATCTCTGCTGCGCTTTGGTGACTTGGAGGTACTGGGAGAAGACGGGTTGGGGGAGCCAGGGAGAATCCGGTCACATCCTCATGTGGAATGACATCATGACCTACTACGAAGATCTGATTAAACATGTCCATGCGGCCATGAAGAAGCACCCACGATCACCGGTGGCCATGACCACGGACACGTTCAAGGTCGGCGCGGCAGGGAAGAACGTGCGGAAGATGGCGGCGGCCATCCGCAAGAGTACCGCCCGGGGGCGCACCATGGCCGTCTTCCAGATGCCGAACGCCAACCAGACGTTCATCTACTAACCGAGACCAGCCATGGTCCTGAAGTTGCCATCTCCTATCGAGGCGACGATATTTCGTGGAGCTTTCGACAGGCTGCTAAGTGGGTTGGTGTTGCCGGCGCATCTGACGTGAATTTTGAAAACATTGCTTCGCCGGGTAGGGCATGGCAATATCTCGTTGGAATTTGGAGGAATCATTGAACAGCAACACGCAGACGTTATGGGCTGTGACGCCGGAGAAGATTGCCGAAGCGGTTCGGAGAATCGTCGCTGTGGCGCGGCCCGTTCGGGTGATTCTGTTCGGATCACAGGCGCGGGGCGATGCCGGGCGCGACAGTGATGCGGACTTGGTCGTCGTTGAGCGCCATGTGGCCGACCGGTATGCCGAGATGGTCCGCCTTCATCAGGCGTTGCGTGGTTTGATTTTGCCGGTGGACATTCTAGTCATCGATGAGCGGGACTTTGGCGAGTGGGCCGATACGCCGGGCAGCGTGTATCATGCTGTTCGACGGGAAGGGAAGGTGCTTTATGAAGCAGCGTGAACTGGTGCTTGCGCTGCTCCACAAGGCTTCCCAGGATGAAGCCGTGATGAGCCGATTGTTGCCGGATGCCGACATTGACGACGAGGTTATTGGTTTTCATGCCCAGCAGGCGGTGGAGAAATCCTTGAAGGCGTGGTTGACGCATGGGGGGGATAGACTATCCAAAGAGTCACAGCCTTGAGACGATGTTGGGCTTATTGAACGCACAAGGCCTTGGGCTTCCGCCGCACTTGGATGACGTAAGCCAACTCACGCCATTTGCCACCGTGTTTCGTTATGAAGACATGCCGCTTTCCGTTTCATTCGACCGGCCGGCGGCCATGACATTGGTGCGTGGTATTTTGGCCCATGTGAAGAATGTTGTCGGAATAAGTCCTTCTGAGCGAAAATAGCCTAGAAGGCCGACTCCCGTAGCGAAGCGTCTGTTATGGTCTGCGTCATGACCGTGCGGTTCCTACTGCTTGTGCGACCGGCTCGGTCCCTTCCAATCTTGGCCTGGCCAAGCATCTCTTGAACATGCCTGAGATTTGCCCCGTTCTTGGTGAGCTTTCAAATCTCTTTGCGTCCAAATCCTGACCGAGATGAGATTGATTCAAGTCGTAAGGGACTACGCCGCCTGACCAGTCGTCGGCCATTCTGCCGGCGACCTTACATTCCGTACTTCCGGGTCAGTTGCTCGGCCGTCGGCAGTGTTTCGTAGGCTTCACCTTGCGGGCCTACGAATTTCCCTTTGACCCGCAGGATGGGGATGTCGGTGCGAATGCCGTTGGAGTTCAGGATGGAGACCTTGATCAGGTCAACCCCGGGCTGCAGATCGGTTTCCGGGGTGAGGTTTGATTTTTTCTCGACGGGTTTTTCCACGTAGATCACCCTCGTCACCTGTTCGGGATGGTAGTAAGGGCCACGGGCGTGGTGATAGGCCGGCGCGTAGTGATAACGCCGGGGATACCGGTCATCGCGGTCGCCATATCGGTCATTTCTGGCGTTACGGTAGTCCTCATGATGGGCATACCGGGAACCGAGGTAGCCGCCCATCAGGGCCCCCACAGGCGCCGCCACCCAGGGGTTCACGCCGTGAACATTGTTGGCCACGATCAAGCCTGCCGCAGTGCCCGCCACGACCCCCACCACCGCCCCGTTCGGGAGCGCCAAAGCCGCTCCGACCGGGAGGGAGAACCCGATCAATCCGATAAGCAGAATCCGTTTCATGATCCCCGTCCCCTCCTTCCCCACGCCCACATTGTACCACAAAAGGGAAGAAAGCGCGCGCCGTTTCAGTTGACTTCTCCGGCTGGGCGTCGTTATACAGGTCCGAGACCGTCATCGCCTCCAGAGACAAGCTTTTGGGAGTGTTGAAGGGGTTTGTGGTATATCAGCCGAGCGAGTTGGAGGGATAAGATGCTTTTCTTCTTCGATGAGACATTTCGAGATTCCCTAACGCGCACAGGTGTGTCTTTGGGTGCAGTGTGCGGCGTTGCCATACCCGAGCATGACTTGGCACGCGTCACAGCCGATGTGTATCAGTTGAAACTCAAGCACTTCGGCACGGAGTTCGCCAAGGACCACGAGATAAAAGGTAAAGATATCCTCAAGAATTGGGTGTTCAAACTGGCGGAAAAGGGCGAGGCATCAAGGAACCTGGAGTTCGCCACCGACCTCCTCGACTACCTGGTGGCCAGGAAACTGTGGGTGTTCGGGTGCGTCTGTTTCGAGCAGCGGTTCCAGCGGTTCCAGTGCGAGGACATGACGGCTTTGGACATGACGTTCCGTTACTTGTTCGAACGGGTGGACATGTTCATGAAGATCAAGCACCACAAGAGCATGGCGATGATTGTGTTCGATGATCGCGACTACAGCATCAACCAGAAGAACTCTGAGGCGATTACCAACTTCTTCCAACGGAGCGCCGTCGGCCTTTCTCTCGACTCTATTGTCAAGACGCCCTTCTTCGCCATATCCCAGTCACAGAATGCAGGACTGCAACTGGCGGATTTCGTGACGACCATTATCGGCCTCCGGTTCTCCGGCAATCCGAATGTGCAGCCGTACTTCACGACACTGAGGAAGTGCATTTTCACCTACGACACCGGCGAAGGGGGCCGGATTAGTTGCCTGAAGGTAATGCGGGGAGAAAAAGAGAAAGCGCCAGGCGACCTTGCGGCCCGCGGTCGGGACAAGAAAGCCCAACTCCCAGCGCAGGGATAGAATGCAGGAATCACGGCCATGACGCAACAGCAAAATATGGTGCCAGATGCAGCAATTTTAGAAAGAAAGACACTGGCGTCCCATAGGGACGCCGAGGCTGAAGCGATTTAGACTGTAGGCCATTAGGTAAAACGGCATTACGACGAACTCCAAATTCCGAAAATGACTTGGCGCCAAAACACGTTACAATCCGCGAATTTCCTAATAGTCTACAGCCTATGGACCTTCAGACTGCATCCTGTGGGATGCTACTGAAAGAAAGACTGAATGCCATCCTTACTACTTACGCTACTTTCTTTTGCGGTGATCCTGGTTCTGGGTCGCTTGAAACTTCCATTATGGCTGGCCATTGTCGGCGGCGCTATGGCGTTGGGTTTGTTTTTCGGCCAGGGCGTCCTGGATCTGGCCCGTATTGCGCTGGTGGCTGTGACGCGGGGGATGTCGATTGGGTTGCTGTTGACCCTTACGCTGCTGCTTGTCTTGTCGGAAGCCATGTGCCAGACGGGCCGGTTGGATCGTATGGTCGCCCAGGTTCATGCCTTCTTCAGGCGGCCGGCGATCACCCTGGCGGTTTTGCCGGCCCTGATAGGTCTTCTGCCCATGCCGGGGGGCGCGATGTTTTCGGCGCCCATGGTCCGCCAGGCGGCGGGTGGAGACAGTCGGCTCGGAGGCGACCTGCTGTCGTCGGTGAACTACTGGTGGCGGCATATCTGGGAACACTGGTGGCCCTTGTATCCCGGCGTGATTCTGGCCATGAGCCTGACGCACTGCGATCTGGTCACCTTTGCGGCGTTCCAGATTCCGCTGGGAGTCTTCATGGTGCTGGGCGGCCTGTTGATTCTCCGGCGCCTGCATGCCGACTTTCATCAGGTGGCCCCGCCGCCGCCACCGGGGACCACTCGCGGGATTCTGCGCGCGATGGCGCCGATCGGATTGATCCTGGCGGTGTGGTTCGCGGCGGATATGGCTTTCAAGGCGGGGGTGGGGAGATGGGGCTCAGGGACCGGTGAGGGGGTGAAACTGGTCGGG
>JBAXWO010000259.1:0-4494 GCA_037128375.1 bacterium | reverse complement strand
ATCGATTAAGGGCTTGCGCGAATGGGCTGCTGCCCCGGCAATCGTTCTCGTTTCAATGGTGCTGCTGGCGATGCGAGGTGCGATTCCAGACTTCCTGTCGATATTGTGCGGCAATTTTCTGTTGCTTGTCGGTTGCCTGCTTTTCCATGTCGGAACCCAGCGCTTTTTTGGCGTGGCAACGGAGAAGAGCCTGCGAATCTGGCTGATGGTCCTGATCCTGTCGGTGCCGGCGATAGCCTGGTGCAGCCTGATTGAGCCAGACTATGCGGTGCGCCTGCGCCTGATGGCTACGCTGATGTTTGTGATTTTTGTTTCCCTTGCCCTGATGGTGCATAAACAAGGTGGGAGAACATTCGCGGGACGCTTTACCGCCGTAGTGCTGTTCGTTCAGTCAGCGGTGATTCTTCTGCGCTTCATTGCCACCTTTGTCTGGCCTTCCGGCACGGGCTTGTTCGAGCCCTTCGTCTATCAGACACTCTATATCGCCAGCTTCACGTTCACCATGCTGCTGTTGACCGTCGGCACAGTGTTGTTGACTACCGAAAGGATGCGAATCGAATTCGAAGAGATCCTCACCGAGGGCAAGCGGATGGAGGGCGTGTTGCGTCGGAGCGAACAGCACTTCCGCGCCTTCTTTGAACGCTCATTAGTCGGCATGGCAGAGACCTCGCCGGAAAAGGGTTGGATCGAGGCCAACGACCAACTGTGTGAAATTCTTGGCTACTCCAGATGCGAACTGGTTCGTATGACTTGGGCGGACATCACCCACCCGGACGACCTGGCGGCAGACGTCGCGCAGTTCAATCGCGTGCTCGCGGGGGAAATAGATGAATACGCGATGGACAAACGGTTCATCCATAGCGATGGCCATGTGGTCTTTACCCACTTGGCTCTGCGCTGCGTGCGCCGGGAAGATGGCGCGGTCGACTATCTAGTAGCCTTGGTAGACGACATCTCCTGGCGCAAGGAAATCGAGGACGCGTTGCGGCAAAAGGAGCGTCACCAGCGCGCTCTGCTCGACAATTTCCCTTTCGCAGTATGGCTGAAGGATTCCGAGAGTCGCTTCCTTTCGGTCAACTCTGGATTCGCTCAAATCTTTGGTGCATGTAATGCCGATGAGTTACTGGGCAAGAATGACTTCGACATTGCTCCCCGCTATTTGGCCGAAGGCTATCGGGCAGATGACCGCGCGGTACTGGATTCGCAGCAGAAAAAGCACGTTGAAGAGCAAATATTGACTGAGGGAGTCGTCAAGTGGTTTGAAACCTACAAGGCGCCGATTGTCGACGACAACGGACAGTCCAAGGGGACCGTTGGCTTTGCGCGTGACATCACCGAGCGCAAACTGTTGGAGAACGAGCTCAACAATCACCGACACCACTTAGAAAATCTAGTAGCCAAACGCACGAGCGAACTGGAGATCGCCAAGGAGGCTGCCGAAGTAGCCAACGTCGCCAAGAGCAGCTTTCTGGCCAACATGAGCCACGAAATCCGCACCCCGATGAATGGCATCCTAGGCATGGCGCACCTGATGCGACGTGAGGGCATCACGCCCAAACAGGCAGAGCGCCTTGACACCATCGACACCTCCGCCCAGCACCTTCTGTCTGTAATCAACGACATCCTCGACATCTCGAAGATAGAGGCCGGAAAGTTAGAACTTGAGGAAGTGCCCGTAGTAATTAGTAGTCTGTTGGCCAATGTCAGTTCAATCCTGTCCGAACGTGCCAAGGCCAAGGGCGTTCACGTTCTGATCGAAACCGAGCCCTTGCCGACCAATCTGGTGGGGGACCCCACGCGCCTGCAACAATCCTTGCTCAACTACGCCACGAACGCAATCAAGTTTACCGAAGCAGGCACTGTGACGCTGCGTGCCCTCAAGCAGGCTGAAACCACCGGCGAACTAGTAGTGCGCTTCGAGGTAACGGATACCGGTATCGGCATCACACCCGAAACCATGTCCCGGCTCTTCAGCACCTTTGAGCAGGCTGACAACTCAATGACCCGAAAGTACGGCGGTACGGGCCTCGGACTGGCAATTACACGACGATTGGCCGAACTGATGGGCGGTGAAGCCGGTGCCGAGAGCACGCCGGGGGTTGGTAGCACATTCTGGTTTACTGCGAAGTTGAAGAAGATGAAGGAGCGGCGCCAGACAGAGCGCCTTGAAAAGGTTGCGGATGCAGATGCTGAAACGCTGGTCAAGCAACGCTATTCCGGCCAACGAATTCTGGTGGTGGACGACGAGCCGGTCAATCGGGAAGTGGCGAAGATGCAGCTAGAGTTCGTCGAACTTGTCGCGGACACAGCAGAAGATGGCGCACAGGCCGTCGCAATGGCTGAGAAGACCAGCTACGCGGCCATCTTCATGGATATGCAGATGCCGAAACTGAATGGGGTCGAGGCGACTCAGCAGATACGTCAGCTTCCCGGATACCGGGATACTCCGATCATTGCTATGACAGCCAACGCATTTGCTGAGGACAAGGCACAGTGCCTTGCAGCCGGAATGACTGACTTCCTGAGTAAACCCTTCAACCCCGATCAACTGTTTGCGACCCTGCTCCGCCCGCTAAGTCGGAGCGAAGGTTAGAGGCAGGTTTCGGGTGGACAGCGGCCCTTGGCCATGCAAAGAACATGGGTCGGCAATCAGTCTCTTGGAGTCGGTCCCCATTCAAGTCTCAACCACAGGGTTCGGAGCCTGCGTACCCAGCGACCGACGTCCGCTTCAGAGCAACCTACCTACGGGGCTACCACGTATTGCAGGAGGCTGGCTCAAGAAGACGCCTGATTCAGTGCTAGTCGCGGTAGAGAATCTCAGGGCCACCACTGCCAGCAGTGCGCTCATACACGCCGCTCTCTGCTTTTTGATAGCGCGTAAAGCCTGAACTCTTGACCGCCGCCTCTGATGTCGAAAACTTTCCGCCGAGCGCGACGCAGCTGATTTGTCGCTCACATGCCTGACCGCACTTCGGGCATGTCGTCAGCTTATCGTCGGCAATTCGCTGCACTACCTCAAATTTCCCGGCGCACTGGTCACAGTGCCGGGAGGTTGGTGCGTATTCGTATAAAGGCATGGGGAAGGTGGGAGCAATCGGAATGGCTTGGATTGCGGATACTATGTTGGGAATGGCATCAGCACAAGGAAGGCCACCTCTCATGGCACGATGATGCCTGCCGCCATGGGTGTGGCACCATACTTTGAAGTGGGAAGTTCAAATTGTCCATCCTGAAACCCGGAACCCTCTGCGTGATCATCGCCGGTTGCCCCGAGAACATCGGCATGGTCGTCGAGGTGATCCAGCACATTGGTGTTTATCAGGATCGCCAGGACGCTTACCTTATCAAGACCACCTCCGGCCGTCACTTCCATCAACTATGGTCTGGCAATGATCTACTGCGCGGACAATCAGATGAATGCGTCACCGACCGGCATAAGCTGCGGCCGTTGGTTGGAGGTGAGGATGATGAGCAGGATGAGGTGGTGGAACGAGAGTTGATCGTCAGTCGGTAGGGGGACTACGGTTATGGCGCCTCTACCTTTGCTAATGAAGCCACAAAGAAGCCTTTGATGAATGAGTTGGCGGAAAGCGCCATATATCTGGTGCAATTGTGCAGCGGCGAGCAGCGCCGGTGGCAGTACCTTGGGCAAGATTCACTCACGCGAATTGCTTGGCGTGACATGGAGACCGGGCGCGAATTCAATGAGGCGAGCCTCATGTACGTCTGGGAAATTGTTCGTAGAGAACAGTAACCGGTGGCTCGGGGATGAACTGGATGCTACTGGTACTAATACCGAGTTGGAATCTTGACGGACACTGATGCCAATAAGCCAGTCCAGACCTGCAAGGACTGCATCCACTTTTTCGTCACCTACGATCCGCAGTTTCCCTACGGCTGCCGGAGCATGGGCTTCAAGAGCAGGCGCTATCCGCACTTCGAGGTGCAGGATGCAAGCGGCGAGCCGTGTCAGGGGTGGGAAGCGAAGCGGGCATAATTCAGCCATGTGCGGCCGCTACACCCTCTACGGATCCCAGTCCCGCCACCGGGAACACTTCGGCACTGCCGAGGACTTCGATCTGGCGCCGAGGTACAACATCGCACCGAGCCAATCGGTGCCGGTAGTACGGCAATCCTCAGATGGCCTGCGGCACTTCGTGATGGCCCGCTGGGGCCTCATGCCGTCCTGGGTGAAGGACCCGGCGGAACTCAATCACCCGATCAACGCCAAGGCAGAGACGGCAGCGATCAAGCCAATGTTCCGCCATGCCTACCGCAAGAGTCGCGTCCTGGTGCCTGCCGACGGGTTCTATGAGTGGAAGGTCATCGAAGGCAAGAAGCAACCCTACCTGATCAGGATGCGCGACGAATCGCCCTTCGGTATGGCTGGTCTGCTGGAACACTGGTAGGGACCGGAGAGTGAGGTTCTCACGTTCGCTGTTCTGACCACCGAGCCGAATACGCTGATGGCTGACATCCACAACCGGATGCCCG
>JBAXWO010000258.1:0-4502 GCA_037128375.1 bacterium | reverse complement strand
AACTTGGCGTGCCCAGACGGTGTCGAAGGCGTCTGCCATGGAAGCCCCGCCGGAAGGCAACTCGGGCAGGTGGTCGAGGGCTACCGCAGCGTCGGAACGGGAGGGCCTGCGCTTGTTCGCGTGCTGGCGGCGCAATTCGCCAATGACGAAGTTGCCGAACACCTTGAGCACAAATGAACGTAGACGGCCCTTCTCGCGGGCGGCCTGTCGAAGAATGTTCCGATCCAGGGGGCGGTCGGCCAGAAAAGCCTGAACCAGGTCTTCCGCGCGGGTAACGCGGGGATCAAGCTTGGATCATGGAGAGGCCCTCGCGCAGGGCTGCCAGCAACTCCTCTGCCGCGCGACAGGGATCCGGGGCCGCCGTCACCGCCGTGACCAGCGCCAGTGTTCGGGCGCCGGCGCGAACCAACTCGGAAAAGTGTTCCTGCTTGATCCCGCCCATTACCGTAAAGGGGATGTTCGTGACCCGGGCAATCCGCTTCACGCCTTCAACCCCGAGAAATTCGCCTTCCCAACGCTTGGTGCCCGTGGGGAAGACGGGGCCTATATTGAGATAGGAGGCCCCTTCGTCCTGCGCCCGCCGCGCTTCCTCAATCGAATGCGTGGAGGCGCCGATAATCAGATCGGGGGCCAGTCGGCGCGCGGCAGGAACAGGGAAATCATCCTGCCCGAGATGCACGCCATCAGCCCCCACCGCCAGCGCCACATCGACCCGGTCGTTGATGATCAGCAAGGCGCCCGCCTGCGCAGTCAGGTCGCGCAACTCCTGCGCCAGCGTCACATAAGCGCGCAGCGGAAGCTCCTTCTCGCGCAATTGAATCAGCTTCACTCCGCCGGCCAGCGCGGCCCGCACCACATCCTGCGTGCTCCGCCCGGCGGACAAGGACTGGGATGTCACCAGGTACAACCCGGCCGCGTTGAACCGTCGCATCCGCTCATCGTGTTGACCGCCTCGTGTCTGCATGTCGCCCCTACCGAAAAACCTTGTCCCAGTTCTTGAACACCGGCTCCAGTCCCCTCGCCTCCAGCGCCGCGCAAAAGGTCGCCACATCCCGGTCATCGCTCACATGAAACTGGCCGTCAGGCGAGGCGTCATGCGTCCGATACCCCCCCACCGTCGTGCGGCTGGCAATACTCATTCTGGAGATACCCACCCCGGCGATCCCGTCCCGGAACTCCGCCCGCTCGCGGGTTGAAAGGGTCAGGGGAACATCGGGCATGGCGAGGCGAAACGCAAAGATTATCTGGGCCAGAAACCGGTCGCTGACCGGGTACGGCGGCACATACCCCCCCTCCTGCGGGCAGACCCGCGGAAACGAAATCGTGACGCCCGACTTCCAGAAACTGCGGCGGAGTTGCTTCGCATGCCGGTACAGGCTCAGCGCCTCGACCATCGGATCGGCCAGCCCCAGCAGCGCCCCCAACCCGGCAAAACGGATGCCGCCCTCCATGACCCGCGCGGGAGTATCCAGACGTTGCGCATAATCGCGCTTGGGGCCCCACCGGTGCAGGCGCTCATACTGCACGGGATCGTAGGTTTCCTGGTAAATCGTCACCCCCACGCAGCCGGCATCCGCCAGCCCGCGGTATTCGTCGACCGTCATGGGAAAGGCCTCGACGGTGACGGCGGCGAAATGTTTGGCCGCCTCCGATACCGCCTCGCGCACATAGGCATAGTCGGCCTCCGGGGTGCGTTCCCCGGTCAGCAGCAGAATCTCCTCGAAACCCATGGCCTGGATCGCCCTGAACTCCCGCTGCATCTCGTCCGGTTCAAGCCGATGCCGCGCCTGCCCGCGATCCGACGCAAATCCGCAATAGGTGCAGCCGCCTGAGCAGTAATCGGAAAGATAGAGCGGAACATAAAGCGAGATGGTTCGCCCGAAATGTGCCCGGGTCCGTTCACGGGCCCGTTGCGCCAGTTCCTCCAGAAGGACTCCCGCCGCCGGCGAGAGCAGGGCGGCAAAACCCGACTCGTCCAACGTCGCCGCGTCCAACGCCCGCCACACGTCGGCCGCCCCCGCCTTGCGGGCGGATTCCAACCACGGCCCCGGATCGATCCACTCCGGAACGGCGGCTCTGGGGGCGTCGTGCTTCATGTCAGAAATGAGGTCAACGGACTGGTCGCCACAGCATGCGTACCGCGGGACATCAATCCCGCCCGCCGCGCCGCATACCCGGCCTTGACGGCCGCCGCAAAGGCGTCGGCCATGGCGACGGGATCCCCCGCCGCCGCGACCGCGCTGTTCACCAGGACAGCGCCGCATCCCATTTCCATGGCCGCCGCGGCCTCGGAAGGCGCCCGCAGTCCCGCATCCACGATCACCGGCACTCCGCTGTCCGCGATGATCAACCGGATCATCTCCGCCGTCGCCAACCCCTGCCCCGTCCCGATCGCCGACCCCAGCGGCATGACCGCGGCGCAACCGACTTCCTCCAGGCGTTTGGCCAGCACGGGATCCGCCGGCATGTACGGCAGGACAATGAATCCCTCCCCGGCCAAGACCTTCGAGGCTTCGTACGTCTCGATCGGATCCGGCATCAAATGGTGCGGGTTGGGATGAATCTCCACCTTCACGAAACGGCTTCCGGAAAGCTCCCGCCCCAGGCGGGCGGCCCGTATCGCCTCCGCGGCATTCCTGGCCCCGGACGTATTGGGCACCAGCGTGACGTTGAGCTTCGTCAACGGCCCCAGCAAATCATCCGAGGGGCGCCCCGGGTTCACCCGCCGCAGGGCAACGGTCACCAGTTGGGCGCCTGACGCCGCAATGGCTTTCACCATGATCTCCACGGAGGCGAACTTGCCCGTGCCCATCAGCAATCGGGAGTCGAATTCCACGCCGCCCAACACGAGTTTTTCAATCGGATTCATCCGCCCCCTTTAAAAGTCAGCACTTCGACACGGTCCCCCTCGCACACTTGAACGGCTCCGCGCTCGTCCTTGGAAACAATACGGTCATTCACCATGATCGCGACCTGATCCGGATTGACCCCCAACTCCTTGAGCAGTTCGGACAACGCACCGGAACCGCGATGCGTGTGCTGACTTCCATTTAGCGTGATGTTCATAAATAGAAAAAGCGCCCTGAGGCGCTTCCCTGTAATGATCCCTTCGCCGGCATAACCCGGATCAGGTTCTACGGGTATAATCTCAGCCCCGCGGAGGGCACCCCATTTACTGACGACATGATACGCTCTCCCGTCCGGGAGTCAAGCCGACCCTTCCGCCAGAACAGCAAATCAACCTTGACGGGTGGGGGGCGCACCTTGCATCCTCTCCACCCATGAAACTGCGACAACTTCTCGATCTGGTGGCCTGCGGCAAAATGACTCCCTCTGACGCCGTGCGGGATATCGAGGCCGCCCGCGAGAAGAATCTGGGCTTTGCACGGGTGGATACCGACCGTCTGCGACGACGGGGATTCCCTGAAGTGATCTTCGGTCAGGGTAAGACCCCGGAACAGGTTGCCAAGATCGTCACCGCCCTCTATGAGGCCGGCCAGAATGTGCTGGCCACACGTGCCACCCCCGATCAGTACAGGGCCGTACGCCAAATCTACCCCAAAGCCGTTTACCATGAGGCCGCGCGTGTCCTGACGCTCGATGCCGCCCCCCCCGCCAAACCGATCGGCAGGGTGGCCGTTTTGTGCGCCGGAACCACGGATATTCCCGTGGCGGAAGAGGCGGCCCTGGTGGCGGAACGAATGGGCGCCCGCGTGGAGCGCGTCTACGACGTCGGCGTGGCGGGTCTCCACCGCCTGCTCCAGCACCTCCCAGTCCTGAGGAAAGCCCGCGCCCTGATCGTCGTGGCAGGCATGGAAGGCGCCCTTCCGTCCGTCGTCGGCGGTTTGACGGACTGTCCCATCATCGCCGTGCCCACCAGCGTCGGCTACGGGACCAGCCTGCAGGGCACCACCGCACTGCTGGCCATGCTGAACACCTGCGTACCGGGAATCACCGTGGTCAACATCGACAACGGGTTCGGCGCCGGCGTGGCAGCGGCCCTGATCAACCGGCTTCCTGAAAAGACGAACCCGGCCCGGAAACCTCGCCGCCCGGCCAAAGGAAAAGCCCCACAGCCATGAACAAGGTCCTCTGGTTCGACAGTGTCGGCGGCGCCAGCGGCGATATGATCCTCGCCTGCCTGATGGATCTGGGCGTGACACCGGCGCACCTGAACGCCGCCCTCACCGGCCTGGGCGGTCTTGGCCTTTCGATCGAGGCGATTCCCCACGAGGACCACGGTCTGCACGGCGTTCGCGCCCGCGTTCACGTCCCCGAGCATCAGGGGCATGGGCATAAAGACGGACATGGACATGGGCACGCCCATCCCCACCGCGGCCTTTCCGAAATCACCCACCTCCTCGATCACAGTACGCTGGCCCCCCATGTCCGGTTGCAGAGTCTGGCGGTATTCCGTCGGCTGGCCGAGGCGGAAGGGCGGGTGCACCACAAAACACCGGAGGCCATCCACTTTCACGAGGTGGGGGCACTGGATGCCATCG
>JBAXWO010000257.1:0-4511 GCA_037128375.1 bacterium | reverse complement strand
CGCCAGGTTCTGCTTGTCGAGAATACGCATGACCACGCTTTCGCCATGCCCCGTCGGCACGGTGGATACGCGCAGGTCGAGCTCGCGGCCCTTGATATTCACCTGGATACGCCCGTCCTGTGGCGTACGCTTCTCGGCGATCTTCATGTTCGCCATGATCTTCACGCGACTGATGATGGCCGCCTGAAGCCGTTTGGGCGGACTATCCACCTCGTGCAACACCCCGTCGATACGATACCTCACCCGAAACCGCTTCTCCATGGGTTCAAGGTGAATATCCGACGCACGGTTGCGGTAGGCTTCGTAGATGATCAGGGAGACGAGTTTGATGATGGGAACATCGGATTCGGTAACGTCCGCTTCCTCACGCATATCCGAGCGCCCCGCCGACACCATGGCCACCGCGCCCTCCGTGAGCTGGTCGATCATCGTCTCAACGGACGCCTCGGGCTGATAGTACCGGTCCAACGCCACGGCAATCTCGACCGGGGAGGCCACCACGCCCTCGATGTCGCACTTCAGCACATAACGCAGATTGTCGAGCGTATCGACTTCGAGCGGATCCCCAATGGCCACCGTGATCAGGTTTTCATGCTTGGAAACAGGGACCACCCGGTATTTCCGCGCGACACTCACCGGCACGGACGCAATGACCTCGCTTGGAATCGAGAGGTTAACCAGGCTGACCATCTCCATGCCGAACCGACTCGCCAGAACCCGTAATATGTCAACCTGATCGATCACCTTGGCGCTGATCAACGCGTCGATCGCCGTCCCGTTCACCGGCAGGTTGCGCTGGGCAAACTCAACCTGATCCGTTGTGACAAGCCCCTCTTCCTTGAGGACTTCCAACACATAGTCGTCATTCGACGTCAAGACACGACCCTTTCATAGAAGCCAATTCAACCCAACTCGAGACTGCGTGCCGGGAAGCGTACCACCACCCCCGACCCAAGGTCAACCTCGCCCGCTCTTCTTCTCAAGCAACTCGCCCACCATCTGCGGATTGGCCTTACCCTTGCTTGAACGCATGACCTGCCCGATCAGATGTTTCAGCGCCGCGGCCTTGCCGCCCCGGTAATCCTCGACGGACTTGGGGTTCTCGGCCATCACCTGGTCCACCTCCTTCTCAATAAACCCCGCGTCACTGACCTGGGCCAGGCCTCGTGCCGCCACAATCTCCCCCGCGCGCCCCCCCTCCGCCAGCATGATCCCGAAAACCTGCTTCGCGGTGTTGGAGTTGATGACCTTCGTCTCCGTCAGTTCGATCAGTTCACCCAGGAACTCCGGCTTGATGGGAAAGGCGGTGATCGGGACATTCTGCTCCGACAACGTCCTGAGCACGTCCGTCATCACCCAGTTCGACACCGCCTTCGGCCGTTTGACATGCCGCAGGGTTTCCTCAAAATAGTCGCCCACATCCTTGTCCGCCGCCAGAACCCCGGCATCGTATTCCGGCAGCCCCAACTCGGCCACGAACCGCTCGCGGCGCTGCCGCGGCCGTTCAGGCAGGGCGGATGCCCATTCCGCGATCACGTCAGGCGGCAACGCCACCGGCATCAGGTCCGGCTCGGGGAAATAACGATAGTCGTGCGCATCCTCCTTCGTCCGCATGGAGTAGGTCTGGCCGGCGTCGGCATCCCAGCGGCGCGTCTCCTGGATCACCCGCTCCCCGCTTTGCAGGAGGCCGGTCTGGCGCAGGATCTCGTACTCCAGGGCGCTGAACACGCCCTTTAACGTGTTGAGGTTCTTGATCTCCGCCTTGGTGCCCAGTTGCGCCTGTCCGGCGGGGCGCAAACTGACGTTGACGTCGCAACGCATCTTGCCTTCTTCCATATTGCAGTCGCTCACTCCCGCGTAGACCAGAATCTGGCGCAGAGCCTGGAGATAGGCGAATGCCTCCGCCGGCGTTTCCATGTCGGGTTCGGACACAATCTCCATCAGCGGCACGCCGGCGCGGTTGAAATCGATCCCGCTCCAGGTGGCGAAGTGATTGTTCTTGGCCACATCCTCCTCCAGGTGAATCCGCGTGATCCCGATCGTGCGTGCCCGGCCGTCCGCTTCGATATCGACCCCGCCGCCCAGACACAATGGCTGGTCGTATTGGGAAATCTGGTAGTTCTTGGGCATGTCGGGATAGAAGTAACTCTTGCGGTCGAATTTGCTCCGCGGATTGATCCGGCACCCGAGCATCAGCCCCGAAATCACCGTCAACCGGATGGCCTCGCCGTTCATCACCGGCAGGCTCCCGGGATACCCCAGACAAACGGGGCAAACCTGCGTGTTGGGATCGGCCCCGAAATTCGTGCTGCAGGCGCAAAACATCTTCGAGCGCGTCTTGAGCTGCACGTGCACTTCCAATCCAATGGTTGTCCGGTATTCGCCCATGCCCCTCCTCACTCCCGTCCCGCCGCCGCGCCGCCATCCGGGCGCCGGCGACGCCAGTCGGTGGAGCCTTCATAGGCATGCCCCACCCGCAAAATGGCCTCCTCACCCAGCGCCGGCCCCACAATCTGAAGGCCGACCGGCAATCCTGCGCAGGTAAACCCGCACGGCACCGAAAGCCCGCAGATCCCCGCCAGATTGACGGGTACGGTGAAAATATCGCCCAGATACATCTGGAGCGGATCGGCGCTTTTTTCTCCAATCCGATAGGCGGGTGTGGGCGAAACCGGGGCTAGGATGGCATCGCACTGTTTGAACGCCAGCTCGAAATCGCCCCGGATGAGCGCGCGCACCTTCTGGGCCCGCAGGTAGTAGGCATCGTAATAGCCGCTGCTCAATACGTAGGTTCCCAGGATGATGCGGCGCTTGACCTCGTCGCCGAATCCCTGCGCACGGGTTCGCTTGTACAGGCTCAGCGGATCCCCGCTGCCCGCAGCCCGGAACCCGTAGCGCACGCCATCAAACCGCGCGAGGTTGGCCGAAGCCTCGGCCGTGGCCAGGATGTAATACGTCGCAATCGCCTGCCGGGTGCGAGGCAAGGACACCTCGACCGTGGTCGCGCCCAACTGCCGGCATACAGCCACCGCATCCTGCAACCGCTGCTCGACTTCGGGATCCAGTCCGCCGACGAAATATTCCCTCGGCAGCCCCAGGGTCAACCCCTTCAGGTCGGGCCTCAACGCCGCCGAGAAATCCGGGACCGGGTCAGGCAGGGAACTGGAATCAAGGGGATCGTGTCCGGCCATGGCCTGCAGCAGCAGGGCGGCATCGCGCACATCCTTGGTCATCGGCCCGATCTGGTCGAGCGACGACGCATAGGCGGTCAACCCGTAGCGGGAGACGCGCCCGTAGGACGGTTTCAGCCCCACACACCCGCAGAAAGCGGCCGGCTGGCGAATCGATCCCCCGGTGTCCGTGCCCAGCGCCGCGACGGCCTCATCCGCCGCCACCGCCACCGCCGACCCGCCGCTCGATCCGCCGGGCACGCGGCCGGTATCCCAGGGATTGCGGCTGACCCCGTAGGCCGAGTTCTCCGTGGTGGAGCCCATGGCGAATTCATCCATGTTGGTCCGTCCCAGGAAAATGGCGCCGGCGGCCCGCAGCCGGGCAATGGACGTGGCGTCATACGGCGCCTTGTAGCCCTGCAGGATTTTCGACGCGCACGTGCAGGGCTGTCCCCGGACGTTGAGCACATCCTTGACGGCAATCGGCACGCCCAGCAGGGGACGCTTATCGCCGCGACTCCGCGCGGCATCCGCCTCGCGGGCCTGGGCCAACGCCTCTTCCGCATTCACCGTAAGGTACCCATGCAGCGTCGTATCGACCCGCCCGATCGCCGCCAGCACCGCCTGCACCGCCGCCTCCGAGGTGCATTCGCCCCGTTGCATCCGGTCCCCTAGATCATGCGCGGTGAGTGTATTCAACATGGTCATACCGTTTATTCCACAATCTTGGGAACCCGAAACAGGTCCGAGGCCTGTTCCGGCGCGTTGGCCAGAACCTGGTCACGATCGAGGCCGGGCCGCACGACATCCTCGCGAAACACGTTCTGGATCACGCCGGCGTGGGCCATCGGCTGGACCGCCTCCACATCAATCTCGCGAAGTTCGTTGAAATACGCCACGATGTGGTCCAACTGCTCCTGAAACCGCTCCGCCTCGGCGTCGGTCAACTCCAACCTCGCCAAATTGGCGACGTAGCGTACCGCCATATGTTCGGCGGCGTGTTTCTGATGGTCCGGCATCTTTCCCTCCAACCTTACCCGACGGCGGCAAACAGGCCCAGTTGATAACGGAGAACCTCAGCCGGTTCAAGCTTGTTCATCTCAGGGGTGCGCACCTCTGGGGCAGTTCTCCGGAACCCCTCGCGACGGCCACGACGTAAACGGCTGCCGCGCCAGACTCCATGAGAACCAGGCTGCATTCGAAAACCGTCGCACCGTTCATCATTAGGATCAGGGATCATAGCATGGAAGCCACGTTCCGCACTCTGCCGGGGCTGTAAAGGCTCCCTAGTACATTGACAATTTAATTATGCAACATTATGATGTTGGGCATGAAAAAGCT
>JBAXWO010000256.1:0-4521 GCA_037128375.1 bacterium | reverse complement strand
ACACGTGTTGTATCCGCACGCACCGCAGTTCAGTTCATCCTCAAGCTTCTCCTTCCCCATCCGGTTAAGAATAGCCTTAAGGTCAGTGGCAGTCGGAGTCAGTCCTCGCTGATCATTCGCCGCGAATCGACGGGACAGGTCAATATTATCGCAATTCGACACCTCATGCCGCCACTTGTCCTGATCGAACTCGCTCACCCTGCGCCGGACGTGCTCGCTTATACTGGCACGGCGGCGGAACAGTGACGGAGGCGATGTCATCCCCGCCCCCATGATGCACCCTTCGCATGCCAGCAGTTCCAGAAGTCGCGTGTCGATCGCTCCGGTTTCAAAGGCCTTGACGGCATTGACGAAGTTGGCGCAGCCGTCGGTGGCGATAATCTCCTTTTCCAGAAGGTTTTCCGGGATCTCCGCCGCCTGGAGCAGCCCGCGAGAGAGCGAAAACAGTGCGCCGGTACCGGCCATGGGCGGATCGAAAGGCGCCGGGGTCACCGATTCAGCCCTCAGCCCAGCCTCCTCAAACATCTGCCTGACCTCGGCGAACGTCAGCACCGCGTCCACATCCCCCTCGAGAAGCTCGTCCACACACTCAACTTTCTTGGCAACGCAGGGCCCCATGAACACGATCGAACACCGCTCGCCGGCGCGGATACGCCGGACAACCCGGGCCATCGCCACCATCGGCGAGACAACGGGCGACAACGACTCCACGAGGGAGGGATAGTATTTCGAAACGTAGAGAACGACCGCCGGACAGGTCGACGCAATCCGCGGACGGTCGCCACCCGCCCGCATAAGGTCGCGGTAGCGCTGAGCGACCAGGTCGGCACCGAAGCTGACTTCATAGACACCGGCGAACCCGAGCGATCGTATCATTCCGACGAGCCTGCTCTCGTCCATGTCCGTGAACTCGGCGGGAAAACTCGGGGCGACCAGCGCGACTACCGGGCACGCGGGATCCCGGAGGAATTCATTGACCTGGGGGATCGTGCTGACGACCAGCTTGGCCTTTTGCGAGCACACCCGGACACAGTTCCCGCAACCGATGCAACGGACGGAGAGGACCTCCGCCTGCCCGTCGTTGATCTGGATGGCCTTTGCCGGACATTCCCGGACACATGTGTAGCAGACGCGGCAACGCTCCTTGATTGTCTTGATACTGCCGCCGTCTATCCTATGCATGGGTGTCAGTGTGTTGCGTGACCGGCCGTGGCCGGAATGCGAAGCAGCCTGTTGACCTCGGCGCGAAGTTGCTCGGCGCGAACCGGTTTGTCCATGATCGTGTCGGCCTGGATCCAGGACCTTGCCGACTCCGACTGGGTGTCGAAGGACATTCCCGTCTGGGCCGTCACTGACGTCAAAAGAATGATGGGTGTTTCGGGATAGAGTTTCCTGATCTGGTGACAGAGGACGAAGCCAGAGTCCGGCTGCTCCATCATGAGATCCACAATGGCCAAGTCCGGCTGGAAACCCATCAGGAGTTCCTCGGCCTCCTTGTGTGAGGCTGCGGAGGCCACTTCATAGCCCTGCCCGGTGAGAATCATTCTTAACTGTTCAGCAACGTCTGGATCATCATCCGTCACCAGTATCTTCCGCTTTTCACTCATAAGTGTCTCCGTTTTCCTCTGCGCCACCCCGGAATCGCGGTACCGGACCGGCGCAACGATAATAGTTACCCTCATCCGGGGACGGGCAGGGGGGGCGATCCCCGCGCCCGGCCGCTCGTTACATCACCACATCCCTTTTTTCGTAATGCGTGTGCAACAGTCTGTGACTCGTCTCTCCGAGCGGCTTGCCAAGAAACTCCTCGTACAACCGGATAACCCACGGGTTCTTGTGGCTCACGCGAAGCTCCGCATCCTGGTCAATCTTGTACAGGGCCTGCATACGGTTGCGCACGGCTTCCGCATTGGCGTTCAAGGGCTGGCCGCCACCATTGATGCATCCCCCGGGGCACGTCATCACCTCGATGAAGTGCAGGTCCTTGCGGCCGTCGCGGATCTGGTCCAGGAGTTTTCTGGCATTGCCAAGACCGCTCACAACCGCGGCGCCCACGTCAAGCCCGTTGATATTTACGCGAAGTTCCTTGGACCCGGTGAAACCGCGCAGGGGCAGGATCTTCAACTCGCCGAGCTCCTTCCCGGTGATAAGGAAGTGGGCGCTGCGGATCGCCGCCTCCATGACACCGCCTGAGGCGCCAAAGATCTTTCCCGCGCTGGAGCGCTCGCCGAACGGCGTATCAGCCGTCTCGGCTTCAAGGGCCTTCAGGTCGACCCCGAACATTCGGAGGATCTGCCCCAGCTCACGTGTCGTCAGGACATAGTCGACATCGGCGACATGGGCACGCCCCATTTCGGGTCGCGAGCACTCGAATTTCTTTGCCGTGCAGGGCATGATGGAAACCGACACAATGTTGGCCGGATCGCGTGCCTCGCGCTTGGCGAAGAAGCTCTTTACGATCGCTCCCATCATCTGCTGCGGGCTTTTGCAAGTTGACAGGTTCGGGATGAAATCGGGATAAAATTCCTCCACGAACTTGATCCACCCCGGCGAGCAGCTCGTCAGCATCGGCAACACGCCGCCCGACTTGATACGTTCCACGAGCTCAGACCCCTCCTCCATGATCGTCAGGTCGGCGGTAAACGAAGTGTCGAACACGCGATCGAACCCGATGCGCCTCAGCGCGGCGACCATTTTTCCGTCCACGTCGGTCCCGCTCTTCAGGCCGACTTCCTCGGCCAGTGACACCGATACCGCCGGCGCATGTTGGGCGACAACCATCAGGTTCGGATCCTGGAGTGCCGCGATGACCGCGTCCACGGACGACTTCTCGGCAAGGGCGCCGGTGGGGCAGACCAGCACACACTGGCCGCAGTTGATGCAACTTGACACGTTCAAGCCTGTGTCAAACGGGGTTCCGACGAACGCGCGCGAACCCCGGTTGATGAAGTCAATCGCCGAGACGCCCTGCGTCTCCTCGCACACACGAATGCAACGGCCGCATAAAATGCACTTTTCCGGGTCACGAATAATCGAAGGGCTTGAGACATCCTTGTCTTTTGACTGCTTAATGCCTCGGAAGCGTCGCTGCCTGATGCCCATATCTTGTGAGATCTTCTGGAGGTCACACTTGCCGCTTCGCCCGCAGTAGAGGCAGTCATCCGGGTGATTCGCCAGAAGCAACTCGATGATTTGCTTGCGAGCTTCCATGACTCTTGGGGACCTGGTCATGACCTTCATTCCGTTCGCCACGGGAAACGAACAGGAAGGCGTCAGTGTTGGCGCCCCTGCCACTTCCACGACGCATAGACGACAGGCGCCGCTGGGCGGTAGTCCGTCCATATGGCAAAGCGTCGGCACCTGGATGCCTTCGCGCCGCAGCGCCGTGAGAAGAGTTTCTCCCTCTTTTGCCTGTATCGGTCTTCCATCGGCTTCAAATGTAATCATGGCAATTCCTTGCTGTTGATTCGCGGATGCGCGATGCGTGAGATTGCTGCCAGGCAATCAGACTCGCACCGTGCTTCCTTTATTCTCACTACACAGGTCGCGTGAACTCCAGATCGCACCTCAGGCAGCGGCACGCCTCGCTGCGCGCATCCTCGGCCTTAACGCACATCTCGACCTCCGCATAACTCTTCCGGCGCTTCTCAGCCGGCAATTCCGGTGCGTGAATACGCGCAGTCGGCGCGGCATCCTCGTCAATAAGATTCACCGGCTCCACATAGAAGGTCGGCAGGATCGTTTGGGGCAGCATTTTCATGAGCTTCCCTTTCACGTACCGGTCCATCATCATGGCCGCCTGTTTTCCGGCCGCGACGGCTCCGATCACCGTGCTTGGGCCTGTTACCAGGTCGCCGCCGGCGAAGACGCCCGGACGGCTCGTTGCGTACGATTCGGTGTTCACGGAGATCGAGTTCCACCTCGTCAGCTTCAATCCGTCCAGGCCGGCGGTCTCCGGCTCCTCGCTGATCGCCACGACCAGCGTATCGAGTTCGACCTCGAACTCCGAGCCCGTGACGGGTTCGGGACGCTGGCGACCGGACTTGTCACGTTCGCCAAGACGGTTTCGGATAAGCCGCATGCCCCGGAGCTTGCCGCCCTTGGAGAGCACCTCAACCGGCGCCACGAGCTCTTCAATCGTGATGCCCTCGGCCAGCCCCGCGCTGATTTCCTCGGCGTAGGCGGGCATTTCAGCCCGTGTCCGCCGGTAGAACACCGTGACGCTGGTGACGCCCTTCTGGCGCAGGGCCACGCGGGCGGCATCCATCGCGGAGTTCCCACCGCCGACAATTCCAACCCGGCCCGTGGCCAGTTCCTTCGCATGGAGGTTGTGGGCCTTCAGGAACTGAACACCCGGGATAACCCCCTTGACGTTTTCGCCCGGAACCTCGAGCAACTTGCTCTTGTGGGAGCCGGTCGCCAGGTAAACCGCCTTGAACCCGTCACTGAGCAGGCCGTCGACCGTGAAGTCACGACCCAGTTCGGATCCGTACTTGACCTCGATGTTCCGGTTCAGCAGGG
>JBAXWO010000255.1:0-4538 GCA_037128375.1 bacterium | reverse complement strand
GTTTCCCACACCTCCCAGCGAGGGTGGCCCAACAGAAAAGGAACGCGATCAGCAGCAGGTATACGAAAATGTTTGCAACAAGAACCAATGATAAGAGTGAGCGAGGAATACAACCTCGAAGACACCAAACAGTTCGGGAGCATGCACTCAGTCGAAAGCCCTACCTAGCTATTACTTCTTCTGCTGGGCCAGACGAAGCGCCAACCGCCGGAGGCCCCGCCCGTCCATCTGCAGCAAGGTGGTGGCCCCCTGAAAAAGAACGGAATGCGCGAACATGACCTGGGCCACAGCGAGCCTGGCAATGCACTTCCCGGGGGAAGTGCCGCCTGGATAGTCCGGGGGCAAATTCTCAAACACCGGGCGGAGCATCATCTGGGTGGTCGGGTTGCAGTACATGCTCCGGACACTTCCTGGGACGACTGACATCGACCAGCGTTGGCCATTCACGCCGCCCCCCCAGCCCGTAAATTCGACAGCAACCTCTTCCTCAATAACCTGAATCAGGCCGTTCTGCCGCGCAATGGTGACCCCGGACCAAACATCCTTAACATCCTCCAGGGCATCTTCAGGCGTGGCATACTCAGCGCCCACCAAGTAGTGCTTCGTCGGCGTGTTAATGGCAGTTTTGATTGCCTGTTCATAGACAATGAGTGCAGTAGAGCCCCCGAACATCTCGATGTGGAACGCCAACAACGGAGATGCTGGCACCTGAAGGTAGATTTCTTCTGCCGATGACATCTCCCGGCCGTAAGACATCGCGCCCGTCGCCAAGCCCTCTTCCTGTTCGATGCGTTGCGCATCTTCTCGCGTAAGTTTTGCCATAGCTATTCCTCCGTTACTTTATGGTTCGGTTTGACCGGAAAAACCGGTCATCGAGTTGGGACTTTCCGATCACTGTTGGCAGCAGATGCCAGTGGCGGTCGAGGATGCGGGCCGCCTGGGGCAAATACCACTCCAGGATCTGCTGGGACCTGGCCACATACACAGGCCCCATGGCGCCAAGATTTACCCTCAGAGGAGTTTCCAACACCGAAGTGAAGCGGTAGTCACCGTCCTCGACCAAGGCAATCCAATACTTCATGTTGAGGCGAGGAGGCACAGGAATGACCTCACGAACCGAGTTGGGGCAACCAGGCTGAGGGTGGATCTGGTGACCACAGGTCACACGCCGCCAGTGCTCGATTCGGGCAACCTGCCCCGCACCCACAAAGTGGCAGTTCGTGGGGATGGGGCCTTCCGGCGCTAACGAGCTGTTCAGGGGTTCGTAATCGCTGATCCGCACGCGGATCAGCGCCGAAGAAAACCGCCCTGCCCACTCCTGCAACAACTTTTCGCGCAGCACGGGATTGCCGCCCTGGTAGAGCTGCGGCGCATGACGGCTCATGAGTTCGTCCCACATCAATGCGGGTCCGCCGGGAAAGGGATCAAGGGTCTCCCACTGCCCGACATAATTTTCGTTGCCCGTCCAGTCATCCCAGACGCGAGGCCCTGTCGAGCACTTTTCCCACGGCCACTTCGGTGGCACATAGATTTCAAAAACATCGGAAGCCCACTCATGGATAGTGTGATTAGCGCCTTCGAACATGTTCTTTTCCTCCCGTCGATTCAGGGATTTCGTTAGGTTTGCCCCCGGGTGCTCTGCCATCTATGGGCCGAGATAGTGCGGGCCCCCCGCGCTCCCAAGGGGGAGGGCTAGGCTGGCTCCGAAGGCCTCCCCAGGCCTCCTCGCCAAGGGGGGGGTCCAGATCTGCCGATGGCAGGTCCAGCGTGTTCGGATACGGGGACTCTCGACGACCTTTCCGCCGGTGCTCAGGCAGTTCTTCAGGATGAAGGACCAGCTGGGCCAAGATGGGGGGCAACTCGTAACGATGGTCCCAGTACCACTGCCACCAGCTAAGATCGGGGATCGAGGGCAGCGTAGAGGGTGTGATTCCGACCCCCCGAATCTGCTCTGCAGCGTCCACCACGCGACCCAGACGCCGAAGTTGGAGCTGGGTGCCTGCTACCTGGACCCCAGCAAGCCATAAACGGCTCAAAGCCACATCAGCCGGCGGCTGATTAGTCGACACGTGAGCGAAGAGCTCAGGAATAGCGGCCACGATTTCCGCAGCTTCCCTGAGGCCGAGTTGGCGCCGCGCTTCCCCTTTGCTCGTAAGGTGGTAGCGCAACAAGCCATCCTCATAGTGCTTTTGGACAACTCCCGCCCGTTCGATTAGCTGCATCGTTTCCTGGACATCCCTGGGCAATGCCGCCCAATCGACAGCCTTGTTTTCTACCGACGCCAGCAATTCCTCATACGCCGTAATCCAGGCGTGGTGGGCAGCCCAGTCGTCTGTGCGGATTGCCGGGACCTGGTCGTGCAATCCTTCGCGCCGGGCTCGCACCAGCTGAGCTGCCGTCATGGATTCCTGAAAAGGCAGGTCTCGGAGGCTGGCTTCGACGATGCTCAGCCTGAAGTCCAGAGCCGACAACCCAACGAGCAAATCGGAAATGATTCGACCCTCCGGATCGAGTAGTTCGAGGGTCCGCAACTTTCCTTCAAAGCGGTCCTGCCGTTGGCCGCCCGCCCCGGCGACTGGGTACTGCCCTGCTTGTCGAAGCACTAGGGCCAACTCTTGCGGGGTGAGAGCAGGGGCGCCGAGTGCAGTGCCAATAGCCCGCTGAGCGCAAACTTCAGCGCTCCGAAGGCGCGGTATCGACCCCGGTTCGATTACCAATCCGCTCGGGCAGTAAACCCTTACCCCATGGGGCCGATCGTGGCTGGCCCTCCCGGGAAGGTAATCCGATCTGAATCTGAACTCGGCTGCCCGAGCAATGAAGGCCTGGGTGAAGATCTCCCTTGCTCCCCCTGATTCATGGAGGTCCCGGGAAAGAGCGCGGCAGTTAAATGCCAGCCAGGTGGCAAATCCCGCTCGAACGGGCGTGAAGATCTTCACGTGAGCATGCAACTGAGGCTCTCCGGCCTCGTTTTCAGCATGGAGATACGCAGCAGTAAGCGTATGTCCGAAGCGAAACTCACTTTCCCGCCCTCCGACCCTGACCGAAACGGCGGCCTTGTCTACTTCGTGGCAGAAGGCCTTGGTCGCACTGAACATGGCGGAATAGGCGGCCTCGGGGTGGGGGGCCATCGCCTCCGACAACTCCGAGGACACCGTGAGCAGCACTTCCACGGGAGGGCGAAAGAGCTCCGTCTGCGTCAGCTGATCCCCATAAAAATCCATCCCCATACAGAGGTACTGGATCAGCCGCCGGGAAAGCTGGGGGGTCTCAGGATCATGCCCTACCGCGCACCACAGGGGATAGTTGTGCAGGTACGGGGCAATAAATCCCGCCCGGTCTCGTGCACGCTCTACCAGAGCTAGGCATCCGATCTCCCGCGGGCTCATTAGGTGCTGGTGGACATAGTCCGCCACACCACTTGGGCTTCCGCCGACCTTCTCCCTTGCGAAACTCACTATGAAGTCCATCGTTAGTCCTCCATGGCCAGACCCGCATCTGCAGGGGTGTCCCGCAGGCTCGGACGAAAAACCGTGCAATGCGCATGGAGATGACCATCCTTTCCAGTGATTGAGCTCCAAATGAAGCAATCAGGTAACCAAGGACGCGCCGCGCCCACGAACACCCGAAAAAAGTCGACCCCTGCGCCCTCCGGCAGTAACACCTCGGGCAGCGCGGTGGCCAAATCAAGCGGGGTTAGGTTCCGCAGTTCATTCCCTCTCTTTTTTTGGCGCACCATGTCAGGCCTCCCGCAGAAGACGGCGGAGCGACTGGCGGACCGTCCTCACGGCTGCGATTAACAACTTCCCCAAAATGTCGGAGTCACTGAGGCCAGTGCCTTCTGCGGCGTCCCTGAGGGTCCGCCAGACATCTGCCAGAGTCCCAGTCAGGCGGATGCGCAGGATGACTGCGCCAGCGGCTGGGTCCTTTTGGGATGCGTCTAGGCGGGAGCGAAGACGCTCGTTATGCGTCAGGTTCCTGGTACGTCTGGTGGTCATTTCTCCTCCACAAAGAGCACGGTGCCCACTGAAATCCAATCACGCTTCTGCAGGCTCAATGGGGGTGCAGCGCCCCTCGCAGTGCGCAACCGGGTGCCAAGGAGGCTTTCGAGGCCACCGCAGCCACCAGAGGATCCACCATGGGCTAGCGGCGGCTACCGCTGGGAACCAAGACGCCGCCTGGCTTTCGTGGCCATAGCCACTTGCAACAACCTCACCTGGGGAGGATGTGATGAGGTTGTCCTCCCGGATGAGGTTCCGGAGGCAGGGTTCGATCGGGGCAGGAGACTGTGCTGGCGGAGGTATTTTGGCGGGAGGCTACCCGCGCATTTTCGACCATGTTTAGCGGAGTCACGGGCTCCTTCCAACCTGCGGATTAGTGGGAGGGCCGCAGGCTGACTCCGTGCTCAATGGTTTTCGCCTATAATTCGTGTCACTAGTGTCCGGTTAACTTCATGCCAACCCCTTGGAAATCAAAGAAGACACTAGTTTTAGAGGTGATTTTGGTTGGTGTCGATTTGAACAGCCGTTTGCGCCCTCCCC